>JBKBTU010000078.1:0-2767 GCA_046290715.1 Sphingomonas sp.
GGGGCGCACTCGATCGGTTCGCGGCGGTGGACGGTGCCGTCATCGCACGCGCAGACGTCACGCTGCTGCCCGTTATTCCCGATCCGACTAAAATTCTCTGCGTCGGCCATAATTACGAGACGCATCGTCAGGAAACCGGCCGCGCGAAGGTGGAGCACCCATCCATCTTCATTCGCTTCGCCGACACGCTGCTCGGTGCGGACGAGGCGATCGTGCGACCGCACGTGTCCATGTCGCTGGACTACGAAGCTGAGCTTGCCATCGTGATCGGTCGGGGCGGCCGGGCGATCGCGGAGGATGCGGCCATGGCCCATATCGCAGGATACGCTTGCTTTAACGATGCCTCGGTTCGCGACTGGCAGTGGCATACGACACAGTTCGCGCCCGGCAAGAACTTCCCCGCGACCGCTCCCTTTGGTCCGGAGCTGGTGACGCCCGACGAGATTGCCGATCTTGCCGCGGTACGCGTCGTCTCGCGGCTCAACGGCGACGTCATGCAGGAAGCACCGGTCGGTGACATGATCTTCTCGATTGCGAAGATCATCTCCTATGTCTCGGCCTTCACGCCCTTGTCACCCGGCGACGTGATCGCGACTGGAACGCCCGGTGGCGTGGGGGCCAAGCGCCAGCCTCCTGTCTGGATGGCGCCCGGTGACACGATCGAGAAGGATAAGCGATGAAGGCGGTGGGTTACACCAGAGGCGGCGACGCTTCGGTCCTCGAGGATGTCGAGGTGCCGCGGCCCACGGCCGGCGCCAGGGATCTGCTCGTCGCGATCAAGGCCGTTTCGATCAATCCGGTCGATACGAAGGTCCGTGCGAACGCCCTGCCTGACGGCGCCGATCCCAGGATTCTGGGCTGGGACGCGGCAGGCGTCGTCGTGGAAGCCGGCGACGACGTCGAGCTCTTCAAGGTCGGCGACGAGGTCTATTACAGCGGCGCGGTCGACCGTCCCGGCACCAATGCCGAATACCATCTGGTCGACGAGCGCATCGTCGGCCGCAAGCCGGCATCGCTCGGCTTCGCCGAAGCGGCCGCCCTGCCGCTGACGGCGCTGACCGCATGGGAGCTGCTGTTCGACCGGCTGCGCGTCGATCGCGGCGACGCCGAACGCGGCGTGCTGCTCGTCGTCAACGGCGCTGGCGGCGTCGGCTCGATCCTGATCCAGCTCGCGCGGCGACTGACCGGCCTTACCGTCATCGCGACCGCCTCGCGCCCCGACACGGCTTCGTGGGTCCTGAAGATGGGCGCGCATCACGTCATCGATCATCACCAGCCGCTCGCCCGTCAGGTGCGCGAACTCGGCGTCGAAGCGGTCGAATATGTCGCAGGTCTGACGGGCACGGACCGGCAGCTGCCGGAGATTGCCGAGATCATCGCGCCGCAGGGGCATCTCGCTCTTATCGACGATGTCGACCTCGCCATCGGTGCGCTGAAGCCCAAGAGCGTGACGGTGAGCTGGGAGATGGTGTTCACCCGGCCTCTGTTCAAAACCCACGACCTGATCCGTCAGCACGAGATCCTGAACGCGTTGGCCGAACTGATAGAACGTTCGGAGATCGTCACGACGCTGACGACGGAGGGTGGACCGCTTTCCACTGAGACGCTGCGCCGCGCGCACGAGACGATCGAGTCGGGGGCCTCGATCGGCAAGATCGTTCTGACCGGTTTCGGGGACGGCGCATGATCGAACTGCCCCCTCCCGCGATCGTTCAGGTCGTCCAGCAGGAATCCGGAGTTTCGATTATGACCCCTGACAGTCCGGCACGACCTTCCGATCGCGCGATCCAGCCCGCCGGCGATCGCGACGCATCGCCCGACGCGCGCGCCGACGCGGTGCTGCGACGGATGACGGCGGACGAGAAGTTCGCTTGGATGACCGGGCCGATGGCGATCCCGCCAGAAGGCAAACCGAAGCCGAAGGGCGCCATCGGCTCTGCCGGCTACTTCCCCGGTATCCCGCGGCTCGGCATTCCGGCGCAGCAGCAGACCGACGCGAGCCTGGGCATCGGCAACCTCAACGACGTCCGCCCCGGAGACACGGCGACGGCGCTGCCCTCCTCGCTGCTGCTCGGCGCGACCTTCGATCCGGCGATCGCACGCGCAACGGGCGCGATGCTGGGGCAGGAGGCGCATGCCAAGGGCTTCAACGTCGTGCTGGCTGGCGGCGCCAACCTGTTGCGAGAGCCCCGTGGCGGGCGCAACTTCGAATACATCTCGGAAGATCCGCTGTTGACCGGCCTCATCGTCGCGGGATCGATCACCGGCATCCAGTCGCAGCACGTCGTCTCCACGATCAAGCATTTCGCGATCAATCCTCAGGAGACCGGTCGTGTGATGATCAGCTCGCAGATCGCCAGGTCGGCGCTTCGCGAAAGCGATCTGCTCGCCTTCGAGATCGGCATCGAGCGTGGCAGGCCGGGCGCGGTCATGCCGGGCTACAACCTGATCAACGGCGATTGGGCGTCCGAGAACGCCTTCCTTCTCACGACCGTGCTGAAGGGAGACTGGGGTTACCCGGGCTGGGCGATGTCCGATTGGGGCGCGACCCACTCGACGGCCAAGGCGATCACGGCGGGACTGGACGTCCAATCCGGCGCCAATCTCGATCCGCAACCCTTCTTCGGCCAACCGCTGCGCGACGCCGTGGCGCGGGGCGAGGTGCCGCAGGCGCGGATCGACGACGCGGTGCGCCGCCAGCTGCGCAGCCTTTTCGCGGTCGGCGCGATCGACGACCCGGCGCGGCCCGGCGGCGCGATCGACTATG
>JBKBTU010000078.1:2867-10685 GCA_046290715.1 Sphingomonas sp.
CGCGCACCGGCTCATCGCGCAGCGCGCGGCCGAGGCCGGCATCGTGCTGCTCCAGAACCGTGGCGATGCGCTCCCGCTCGCCAAGGGGGCGAAGCGGCTGCTGGTGATCGGCGCCCATGCCGATGCGGGTGTGCTTTCGGGCGGCGGTTCGTCGTCGGTGACGCCGACCGGCAGCCTGCAACTGGAGGGCGCTTCGCTCGCGGGGCTCGACGCCAAGCGGGTCTACCAGCCGTCGGCGCCGCTCCAGGCGATCGAACGCGAGGCAGGAGCCGGCCGCGTCCTCTATCTCGACGGCAAGGACGTCGCCGCGACCGCGCGCGCGGCGCGCGACGCGGACGCGGTCATCCTCTTCGCCGAACAATGGCGAACCGAAGGGCAGGACGTGCAGAGCCTGACGCTGCCCGACCGGCAAGACGCCCTGATCGATGCCGTCGCTGCAGCCAATCCCCGCACCGTCGTCGTGCTCGAAACCGGCGGCGCGGTGCTGATGCCGTGGCGCGACCGCGTGGCCGGCATCGTCCAGGCCTTCTACCCAGGCTCGGGGGGTGCCGAGGCGATCGCGGGCGTGCTGTTCGGGCGGGTCAATCCCTCGGGCCGGCTGCCCTACACCATCCCTGCGAGGGAGGCGCAGCTGCCCCGCCCGCAGCAGGTGGATCCCAAGACCGTCGTCTCCAATCCCGGACAGCCCGTCACCAAGCCTCCGGTGCCGATCGACTTCGACGTCGAGGGCGCCGACGTCGGCTATCGGTGGTTCTCGCGCCGGGGCGAGACGCCGCTGTATCCCTTCGGCTACGGGCTCAGCTACACGCGCTTCGGCTATGCCGGGCTGCGTGCCGTCGCCACGCCGGCCGGCAGCGCATCGGTGTCGGTCGACGTGACCAACCAGGGTCTGCGTGCCGGCTCGGAGGTCGTGCAGATCTATGCGGTGCGCGTCGGCGATCCGAGCTTCCAGCCGCGCCTGGTGGGCTTCGACAAACTCACCCTGGCGCCGGGGCAGACGCGCACCGCGACCGTTGCCGTCGAACCGCGGCTGCTGGCACGAGCGACGGCAGATGGCTGGGCACGACCGGCAGGCGAGTTCCGCTTCGAAGCGCGCCGCGACGCGCTGACTCCGGCCGCCGGTGCGACGCTGCGACTGCCGGCGTGGCAAGCGAGCTTCGGCGATCTCCACGCCGACTGATCGGTACACCTTGCCCGACCGGTTTCGTCGGTCAGGCGGTGATTTGCTAACCGGCGACTGATCCGCCGCGATTTTGGCGGAGACGTGCGCAATGGCTGAGGGGGGGCGGATTTCTCATCCGGTCATGATGCGAGCTTCCGGCCTGCATCGACTGGCGTCAGCCAGCCAAGAGCCTGCGAGGCCAGCTCTCGTTGGAGCCGTTTCCCCGTGGGCAAGCTGGTGTGATGTAAAGGGTTTTCACGCCGATCTGTCCCAGGCCGACCACCGAGGTGTTAAGCTGCGACGCGATCGCCATCGTCGTAACCCCGACCGCCGTGGTCACCCGCCAGAGGTCGTGACTGCCTTGACGGCGGCACTTTCTTTCGGCTCCTGCGTCTTAGCGCACGTTAACACGCGGGCAACAATCCGCGGGGCGCGAAGGGGGTGGCATGAGCGACGACGAATCGCGTGATCGGGCGCAGGACGACGCGGCTGCGGATCGTGACGACGGCAAGGCGGAGGACGCATCCGCCAAGCCGGATGCCGACGGCGACGCGCAAGACGAGGGTGACGGCGAAGACGACGCCGACGATGGCGAGGACGGCAAGAAGAAGCCGTCGATCTTCAAGCGGCCGTTGTTCTGGATCATCCTGGTCGCCGTCGTCGCGGCGCTGGTGATCGGCGGCACGCTCTATTACCTCCACGCGCGTCAGTTCGAATCGACCGACGATGCGTTCGTCGACACGCATATCGTGCGGATTTCTGCCCAATCGCCGGGGCGGCTGGTGCAGGTCGCCGATCTCGACAACCGGCATATCGCGGCAGGGCGGCTGCTCGCGGTGATCGAACCGTCGGGTCCGGAGGCGCAGCTCGCCGAGGCGCGCGCCAACGTCGTGCAGGCGCAGGCGCAGGTGCAGCAGGCGCTGGCGCAGGTCTCCGCCGCGATCGCCAGCCGCGAACAGGCCGCGGCCGCGGCGCGCGTGCCGCTCGCGCAGGCGCAGAAGGCGCAGGCCGATCTCGCCCGCTACGAGGCGCTGTTGCGGCTCGATCCCAATGCTGTGGCCGGGCAGCAGCTCGATCAGGCGCGGACGCAGGCGCGGGCCACCGCCGCCGATGCAGCGGCCGCGCGCCGGCAGGTGAATGCCGCCGACGCGCAGGTGACCGTCGCCACCCGCCAGGTCAAATCCGCCGAGGCGGTGGTCGGCGCCCGCCGCGCGCAGGTGTCGCAGGCGAATACGACGCTGGGCGACCTGCGCATCACCGCGCCGGTCGCGGGGCAGGTGGTCAATCGCCAGGTCAACTTCGGCTCCTACGTGCAGGCGGGATCGCAGCTGCTCGCGATCGTCCCCGACACGATGTGGATCACCGCCAATTTCAAGGAAACGCAGCTGACTCTGATGCGCATCGGCCAGCCGGTGACGATCAAGGTCGACGCCTATCCCGACGTCAAGTTCGTCGGCCGCGTCGATTCGATCCAGCGCGGCGCCGGCCAGGCCTTCGCCTTGCTGCCGCCGCAGAATGCGACGGGCAATTACGTCAAGGTCGTGCAGCGCGTGCCGGTGCGCATCCTGTTCGACGTCGGCAACGGCCATCCCGATCCGCGCCGCTACCCGATCGGACCCGGCATGTCGGTGGTGCCGACCGTCAAGGTCCGCTGAGCATGGCGAAGTCCGCGGCGGCAAAAGGCGGCGGCAGAAGAGCCGGAAAGAGCGCCGCCAAGGGAGGCGGCGGCGGACACGAATGGAGTCCGAGCCGCTCCGCCGCCGGCCGCTATTCGCCCTGGCTGATCGTCGCGATCATCTCGATCCCGACGTTCATGGAGGTGCTCGACACCTCGATCGCTAACGTCGCGCTCGACCATATCGCGGGCGGCCTGTCGGTCTCCAGCGACCAGGCGACGTGGGTGCTGACCAGCTACCTCGTCGCCAATGCGATCGTCATCCCGATCTCGGGCTGGCTGTCCGACGCGATCGGGCGCAAGCGCTATTTCCTCATCTCGATCGCACTGTTCACGCTGTCGTCGCTGCTCTGCGGTCTGGCGCCGAACCTGTCGACGCTGGTGCTCGCGCGCGTGCTCCAAGGCATCGGCGGCGGCGGTCTCGCCCCCGTCGAGCAATCGATCCTCGCCGACACCTTTCCGCCCGCCAAGCGCGGCATGGCGTTCGCCGCCTTCGCGATCGTGGTCGTGGTGGGGCCGGTGCTGGGGCCGACGCTGGGCGGCTATATCGTCGAATATTCGACGTGGCATTGGGTGTTCCTGATCAATGTCCCCGTCGGCATCGCCGCCTGGTTCCTCGTCGAGGTGTTCGTCGACGAGCCCGATCAGGTGCAGGAGGACCGCAAGGCGAAGTTCAAGAACGGCCTGCGCATCGATTATGTCGGCGTCGCACTCGTCGCGCTCGGGCTCGGCTTCCTTGAGATCACGTTCGATCGGGGGGAGCGGGAGGACTGGTTTTCGAGTCCGCTGATCCTGGGATCGGCGATCGTGTCGGCGACGGCGCTGGTGTCGCTGGTGGTATGGGAACTCAATCACGACGATCCGGTCGTCGACCTGAAGCTGCTCAAGAACCGCAACTTCGCGCTGACCATCGGGGTGATGGCGATCACCGGCATGATCCTGTTCGGCACGACGCAGCTGATCCCGCAGATGCTGCAACAGGTGCTCGGCTATTCGTCGCTCGACGCCGGCCTGGCGCTCACCGCGGGCGGCATCGCGACGCTGGTCGCGGTACCCTTCGCGGGCCGCCTCGCAGGCGTGGTCGACGTGCGCTTCCTGCTGTTTCCCGCGCTGCTCGTCCAGGCGGCCGCGTTGTGGAACATGTCGCACCTCACCGCCGACATCACCTTCTGGGACGCCGCCACCGCGCGCCTCTACCAGGCGATGGCGCTGCCGTTCCTGTTCGTGCCGATCAACGCCATCGCCTATGTCGGCCTGCGCCAGAACCAGACGGCGCAGGCGTCGAGCCTGCTCAACGTCGCGCGCAATCTGGGCGGGACGATCGGCATCAGCCTGTCGCAGACCCTGCTGTCGAACGGGTTGCAGAAGCACCAGAGCGAACTGGTGCAGCCGCTCAATCCGCTCGACCCCAATTATACCGAGTGGCTGGCGACCGCGGGCAAGGCGTTCATGGGACAGGGGGATCCGAGCACGACGCCGCTTGCCGTGCTCTACAGCCAGGTGCAGCGGCAGGCGTCGATGCTGGCGTTCCTCGACGTGTTCCGCACGTTGATGATCGTGGTGCTGGTCGTCGCACCACTGGTGCTGTTCATGCGTGCGAGCAAGACCGGCGGCGCACAAGGGGGGATGCATTGATGCGACGCGTTTCGATCGCGATGGCGGCTGCGGGGGTGGGCGCGCTGCTGGCCGGGTGTACGGTCGGCCCGAACTATCGCCCTGCCGATCCGGTGGCCGTCCCCGCCGCCTTCGCCGGGCCGCAGCCCGCCGGCGCCGGCGTCGACGGCGCCGCCTGGTGGACCGCGTTCGGCGATCCGCAACTTGACGGCCTGATCACGCGGGCGCTGCGCGACAGCCCGGATATCGGCATCGCTGCGGCCCGCGTACGCGAGGCGCGGTTGCAGGAGATCGTCGCGCGCGCGAGCGGCAGTCCGCAGATCAGCGCCAGCGCGAACGCCACCCATGTCGAATTCAGCAAGAACGCGGGCTTTTCCTCGCTGGCGCGGCTGTTCGGCGGCGGGTCGGGCGGATCGGCGGGTGGCGGATCGTCGAGCGGCGGCATCGCGCTGCCCGGCAGCGGCATCACCACCTATGCCGCGGGCTTCGACGCGAGCTGGGAACTCGACCTGTTCGGCGGCGTGCGGCGGGGCGTCGAGGCGGCGACCGCGCGGACCGAGGCGGCGGAATGGAACCGGCGCGACGCGGCGGTGATGATCGCGGCCGAGGTGGCGCAGGCCTATCTCGCGCTGCGCGCCGACCAGGCGCAGGTGGCGGTGATCGAGGCGGAGCTCGTCCGGCAGCGCGGCGCGCTCGGCGTTGCCGGCAACATCGCCAAGGTCGGGCTGGTGCCCCCGGTCGACGTCACCCGTCAGCGCGGCACGATCACCAGCACCGAGGCGCGGCTGGCGCCGATCCGTGCCGATATCGACGTGCGCAGGCATGCGCTCGCGATCCTGCTGGCGCTGCCGCCCGCGGCGCTCGACGCCGAGCTCGCGCGACCGGCGGCGGCGTTGCCGCCGGCGCCGGCGATTCCCGCGGGCCTGCCGTCCGACCTGCTGAAGCGCCGGCCCGACGTGCGCGCGGCGGAGCGCAACCTCGCCGCCGCCTACGCCGATATCGGGGTGGCGAGCGCGGACCTCTACCCGCATTTCAGCCTGACCGGCATGGCGCAGCTGATCTCCACCGCCTTGTCCAACCTTCTCAGTCGCGACAGCCTGCAACTCACCGGCACCGGCGGCGTGCAACTGCCGCTGCTCGACGGCGGCCGGCGGCGCGCGACCGTGCGGGTGCGCGAGGCGCAGCGCGACGCGGCGGCGCTGCAATATCGCGGGGTGGTGCTGCAGGCGCTGCGCGACGTCGAGGATGCACTGTCGCAGATCGCCGCGGAGCGCGTGCGACATGAGGCGCTCGCCCGCGCGGTCGCAGATACCGCGGCGAGCGAGAAGGCGATCGATGCGCAATATCGCACCGGCTTCGTCGCGCAGGACGCGCTCCTCAACGCGCAGGCGCAATCGCTGTCGGCGGCCGAGCAGCTGACGCTGAGCGAGGCGGCGCTGCGCCAGCAGACGGTGGCGCTGTTCAAGGCGCTCGGCGGCGGCTGGCAGGCGGGCGACGCGGCGCGGTAGGGTTCGATCCGTCGCCACTGGTCTGGCCCTCATCCCGGCGAATCCGGGGCGACGTCTCCGTTGGCAGGTGTGGGTCTTTTAGGGGCGATGCACAACGGCGCCCCTGACTGACCGTTCGCCCTGAGCCTGTCGAAGGGCATGAAGCTCACTGTACTCCGACACGCTCAGCGCAAACGGAAGCCGACCGTTCAGGCGGCGCGCACGCGGTCGATAGCGCGCACCTGGGCAAAGTGGGCGAGATGGTCGGTCAACGACCCCAGGCTCGCGCAGCGGGTGCTCGCCAGCGGTACCCGCAGCGGGCGCGGCGCGCGCCAGCCGAGGGTGGCACCCGGCACCGGCTCGATCAGCGCCGGATCGGTGCCGATCGCCGCGGCGATCCGTTGCCCGAAGGCCGCCCAGCTGAGACCGTCCGCGCCGGCGAGGTGGCAGATCCCCTCCGTCTCGTCGATCAGCAGGTCGAGCGCGGCGTCGACCAGGGCGGGGACGAAGCTGGGGGTGACGACATGGTCGTCGGCGGCCCGGAAGGGGCGCCCTGCCGTCAGCGCGTCCGCGACGGCGACGGCGAAGTTGTACGGATCGTCCGGCGAGAAGAACGCCGCGGTGCGCACGACCAGCGCGCCCGGCAGGCCAACGCACCCCGCCTCCATCGCCGCCTTGCTGCGGCCATAGGCGTTGAGCGGGCTCACCGGGTCGGATTCGACGTAGGGGCGCGCCGCCGTGCCGTCGAACACCAGGTCGCTGGAGACGTTGACGCTGGCGATACCGCGCGCCGCACATGCGCGGGCGAGCGCGATCGCGCCGTCGGCATTGACCGCGTGGCAGGCGGCGGCCTCGTCTTCGGCGTCGTCGACCCGTACCCAGCCTGCGGCATTGACCACCGCCCATGGCCTCAGCCGGTCGAGCGCGCCGCCGATCGTAGCCGGCCGCGCGAGATCGAGCGTCTCGCGCCCGACGAGCCGGTGTGCGATGCCGCGCCGCGTGCAGGCGCGGGCGAAGGCCTGCCCCAGCGTGCCCGTCGCGCCGCAGATCAGCAGCGTCGGCGTGCCGTCGCCGGTGGCGAGCGGCGTCGTTCCGGCCGGGCGGGGCAGGGGGCGATAGAGCAGCCGGTCGGGCCGCGCCCACCAGCCCGGCTCGCGCGCGACCGGATGGCGCGCGGCCGCCTGGGGTAGCCCCCGCCACAGGCGCGCGAGCGCGGTCGGACGCGGCTGGCCCGTGGTCACGTCGAACACCCCTGGCTCGTACAGGCCGGGGGCGGTGAGCAGGGTATTCCAGTCGTGGCTGCCGAGCAGCGCCCAGGCGGTCACCGCCCGCACGTCGATGCCCTCCGCGCGCGCCGCGACCGCTGTGTCCCAGGCGTCGGCGGCCCAGCGCAACTGCTCCTCGCGGGTGCAGCCGTTGTGCACCTCGGTGATCGCGGTCGGCGTGGCGTAGCGCTGCCACGCCTCGCGCAGCGCGCCGGCGAGGCCCGCGGGCGCGGGCTCGAGCACGCGCACCGCCTCGATATCCGCGTAGGGCTGGCGGTCGTTGCCGCCGTGCGTGTGGAGGGGATAGCGCTGGAGCCGGTGGTCGAGGAAGCGATCGCTGGTCAGATAATGGTTGATGCCGACGATATCGGGGGGACAGGGATCGTCGGCGATACGGTCGAGGCGGTCGGCGAAGCCCAGCCGCGACAGCCGTTCGTACAGCGGATGGTGCGCGGTCACCCGGCCGAACGACAGGTCCCAGCCCGCCCAGCGCCGCAGGTTGTCGAACGCCGCCTGCTCGCCCAGCCGCACGGTCGCATAGGTGCGGCCGAGATCGTCGGTCTGGATCAGCCGTGCGCGACTGTTGACGCGGCGGATCGCGCGCATCGCGGCACG
>JBKBTU010000079.1:0-2515 GCA_046290715.1 Sphingomonas sp.
ACGGCGTGCCGACCAACGGCTCGGCGGATGGCTCGCGCCCGCCGCTCGACGTGACCGGCATCTACAGCAACCTGCCGCTCGCCGGCCTGTCGAAGTACAATTTCAACGTTGCGGCCTTCTACGACAAGGGCGGCATCTACACGCGCTTCGCCTACAGCTGGCGCTCGAAGTTCCTGCTGACCAATCGCGACTGCTGCTTCCCGTTCTTGCCGGTGTACGCACTGTCGACCGGGCAGCTCGACGGATCGGTGTTCCTGACGGTCAACAAGAACTTCAAGATCGGCATCGAGGCGCAGAACCTGCTCGATACGACGACCAAGACGGTGTTCTTGCTCAACCCGCAGGGTCTCACCGCGCCGCGGTCGTACTTCAAGAGCGATCGCCAGTTCTCGATCACGACACGTCTGACGTTCTGATCGCCATCCTTTCCTCCCCTGACAGGGTGGGGAGCCTCCGGGCTCTCCACCCTTCTTTGTGTCGGCGGACGGGATCGGCTAGGCGGCCGACCGGAAAGGGTGCTTCATGACCGACGCGATCGCCGCCGCCCCGCGGGTCCCCGAGATCCACGACATCACGCCCGAACGGTTCGCGGCAGAGGTCGTGCCGGCCTATCGCCCCGTGGTGCTGCGCGGACTGGTGCGCCATTGGCCCGCCGTCGCTGCGGCAAGAGGCGGACCGGCGGCAATGGCCGCCTACATCCGCCGCTTCGACGGCGGCCGGCCCGCCAATGTGATGGTCGCAGGCCCCGAGATCGGCGGACGCTTCTTCTATACGCCCGACATGGTCGGCTTCAACTTCACGCGCGCGCAGGTGATGCTGCCGATCCTGCTCGACCAGCTCGTCGCACAGGCGGAGGATTTGGCACCACCGGCGCTCTACGCCGGTGCGGCGACCGCGCCCGATACCTTTCCGGGCTGGGTGGAGGCGAATCCGCTGCCGCTGGCGACGCCTGAGGCGACGCCGCGGCTGTGGATCGGCAATGCCAGCCGCGTGTCCACGCATTACGACGTGTCTAGCAACATCGCCGCGGTGGTCGCGGGCCGCCGCCGCTTCGTACTGTTTCCGCCCGAACAGGGGCCGAACCTCTATGTCGGTCCGCTCGACCATACCATCGCGGGGCAGCCGACCAGCATGGTCGACCTCCAGTCGCCCGACCTCGAGCGGTTCCCGCGTTTCGCCGAAGCGATGGCCGCGATGCAGGTCGCCGAACTCGAGCCGGGCGATGCGATCTTCGTGCCGTCGCTGTGGTGGCACGATGTCTCGGCGAGCGGACCGCTCAACGTGCTGGTCAATTACTGGTGGGGGCAGCAGGCGTCCGCGTCGCCGTTTCCCGCGTTGATCCACGCGCTGCTCGCGGTGCGCGACCTGCCGCCGGGCGAGCGCGAGGCGGTGCGCGGCTGGTTCGATCACTACGTCTTCGGCGAGGGGGCGGCGCAGGCGGGCGATCACCTGCCCAAGGCGGCGCGCGGCGTGCTCGATACGCCGTCGGCGACACGCAGCGAGCGGATCCGCGGCTATCTCATGCGGGCGTTGGGGCGCGCCTGACGCGCGTCGCGTCGAGGAAAGCGGTGACCCAGACGAGCGGCGCGTTCCAGTTGATCGCGACTTCGTTCATCGTGAAGGCACGCCAGTCGTCGCGCCAGCAGGTCTGGCCGACGCACTTGCCGCGAAGGATCGCATCGTCCTGCCGCGCGCTGCTGTTGGGACCGCCCGAGATGACGCCCGGCGGCGGTGCCGGATAGCGCGGATCGGCGGCGTGCGCCCAGAAACGGTGATGCGGCTGGTGCATCGTGCGGACGCCGAAGCCGGTGACGAACGACCGGTCGAGCGCGTTGCGGCCGTAGACGTAGTCGGCGACGTCGACCACCGCGTCGCGATAGACCGGCTTGCGGCTGATCTGCCACGCGACGCCCAACAGCATCGCGCGGTTGAGCATCGTGGAACTGGAGCCCCATTCGAACGCGTCGCCGGCCTTCGGCAGCCGATAGCCGCTGCGGTCGCGCTCGGCGAGGATGCGATTCGCAAGCGCGACGACATGCGCGCGGATCGCTGCGATACGATCCGCCGGCAGCGGGTTCGGCACGGTGGCGAGCGTCAGCAGGCCGGGCAATGCGGTGCCGCCCCAACCGAAATCCACCGATTCGTCGCGCAAGAAGGGTGAGTCGGCGACGATGTCCCGCAGGGCGGCGTCGCCGGTGGTCGTGAAGAGCTCGGCCGCCGCCCAGAAGCGCTCGTCGGCGATCTGTTTGTCTCCATAGCCGCCGCTGCCGGCAAAGTCGGAACTGGCGTACAGGTCCGGCACGCGCTGCGCCGCGGCCCAGCCGCGGCGCGCCGCCGCGAGAGCGCGGGCGGCGAAGGCGGGGTCGCTGGTCCGCCAGATGCGCGCCGCCTGCGCGGCGACCGCGACCATATTGTAGGTCGCGGCGGTCGAAGGCGGATAGAGGAAGCGGGGCATCGGATCGTCTGCGGGCGCCATCGGCAGCCCGGTCCACGCCACGTCGGCGACCTTGGTATG
>JBKBTU010000079.1:2615-10570 GCA_046290715.1 Sphingomonas sp.
TCAGCCGCTGGCCGTCGGGTATCTGCATGGCGAGCAGGAACGCGACTTCCACCTTCGCCTCGTCGAGCAGGTCGTCGCGGCCATTGCCGTTCTCGGGCAGCATCAGCCGCCCATCGGCGAACGCGTCGGCGTCACCCCAGGCGGCCAGGCGTTCATGCAGGTCGAGCAGGGTCCAGGTGGCGATGCCGCCGTTGACGACATATTTGCCCTGGTCCCCGGCATCGTACCAGCCGCCGGTCGTGTCGAGCCGATAGCCGCAGCCCGGCCAGCTCACCCCCCGCTGGTCCTTCCCGGCGAAGCAGGTGACGCTCTCGCTGGGGTGGCCGGCGGGGCGGGCGAGGTCAGGACGCTGCACGTAGCGCGCGACGATCGGCACGCCGCTGCGCTGCTGGTAGAAGAAGCTCATCGCCGCGCTCGCGGCCGCGGCGAAGGGGCGGTCGGCGATCGGGAAGGGCTGGCTGCGCACGTCGCCGATGGCGAGGCGATAACCGCTGCCGACGCGTGTGACGCCGGAGAAGTCGATCCGCTGCACCGTTTCCGCGGAGGAGGGATCGACGCCGAAGGGGATGGTCTTGCCCTGCGCGAGCGGTGTGCCCGTGCCATCGAGCAGAGCCCAGGCGCGCGGTGCGGCATCGGCCGTCGCGACGATCGCCGTCTTCGGGCCGTGCGTCTCGTAGCCGGCCTGATCGACGCGGATCGTGCTCGCCGGCGGCTCGGCGGCGCCCGCCAGCGAGAGGATCGCGGCGGCGGCGAGCGACAGGGGTTTGATCGTCATTGGCGGCCGCTCTGGATCAGGATCGAATCGGAGGGCAGGATATGGTCGAGGAATGGCAGGATTGCGGCGCCGATCGCGGGTGCGTCCTGCGCCATCACCGCGGGCATGATCGCCGCGCGCGACGGCTGAGGTACGGCGTCCAGCGTGGCGGTGAGGCCGGTGGCGAGGCGCTGGATCAGCGGTACCGGCAGCCGCCCGCCGATCAGGATCGCGTCCGGGTCGAGCAGGCAGTTGATCGCGACCAGCGGTGCGGTGAGCACACGCACCGCGTCGGCGACCCAGGCATCGATCACCGTCGCGAAGGCGGCGCCGGCATCGGCGAGATCGTCGACGCTCGGTCGGCCGAAGCCCGCCGCCTCCAGCCGCGCGAACAGCGCCGACAGCGACACCGTATCCTGCACCGTCGCGCCGGCGTGCCCGGTGATATCGGGCATCAGCCCGATCTCGCCGCTGCGCGCATTGGCGCCGCGGTGATAGGAGCGGTCGATCACCGGCCCGCCGCCGAGGCCGGCGCTGATCAACAGGTAGAAGAAGCTCGGATTGTCGAAGGCGGTGCCATATTCGGCTTCGCCCAATGCCGCGGCGGCGGCGTCGTTGTCGCAATGGACGGGCCAGGGCAGGATCGACAGCATCGCGGCAAGGTCGACCGCATTCCACTGCTCATAGCCCGCAGGCTGGTGGGGAAGGGCGATGCGGCCGAGATCGTCGGGGATCGCGACACCGACCCCGAGCACGCGGTCGCGATCCACACCGCCCTCGTCGACGATCCGGTCGATCGTCGCGGTGACAAAGGCGACCACATCGTCGGGCAGGGCGAAGGCGATGTCACACGTCGCGCGGCTGCGGACCTGGCCGGCGAGATCGAGCGTCACCAGCGTCAGGTGATCGCGATCGATGTTGAGGCCGATGCCGAATGCGCCGTCGGGATTGATCTGCAAGCGCAAGGCGGGCTGGCCGCGTCCGCCCTGCATACGGCCGGCGTTGCGGACCAGCCCCATGTCGATCAGCCGGCCGGTGATATTGGCGATCGTCGGCGCAGTGAGGCCGGTCTGCTGCGCGATGGCGACGCGGGTGGTGTCGCCGCCGAGGCGGACGGCCTGAAGCACCGTGCGCAGGTTGTAATCGCCCGCGCGGTCCAGATTGGTACCCGACAGGCTGCGCGACAGGCGTGCGTCGCGGCCGTCCATCGCGGACGGGTCCGTCGGTCGATTGGCCTTGGCGCCGAAGCTGATCTGCATCCCCACCCCTCGCTGCGCGACGACCCTAGCTTGGCGAGGTGCCCTCGTCACCAAGGCGTTTAAACCGTTTACACGGAGATAGGAGTAGAAATATTGCAAATTGCCTTTATTATTGCAGTGGTATGATACCAATGTAGGCCAGTCGGTCGCGTGCGTCGGTGGCATCCGCAACGGTACGTGTGATCCGGCAAGAGGCGTGTGCACGCGCCCGGTCGATCGAGTGAGGGGACACAGCGTGATTCAGATCGGGATCGACTTCGGCGGCACCAAGATCGAAGCGGCGGCGCTCAACGCAGGCGGGCAATTTTTGGCGCGCGTCAGAACGCCCAATCCCGGTGACTATGATCGCGCGATCCGCGATGTCCGCGACCTGATCGCACGGGCCGAGGCGGAAGCCGGCGGTACCGGCACCGTCGGGATCGGTACGCCCGGATCGATCAATCCGCGCGACGGCCGGATGCGCAACGCCAATGCGACCTTCCTCAACGGCCGCACCTTTCGCGAGGACCTGGAGATCGCGCTCGGCCGCGAGGTGCGGATGGCGAACGACGCCAATTGCCTCGCTTTGTCGGAGGCGGTCGACGGCGCCGCTGCTGGCGCGCGTTCCGCCTTCGCGGTGATCATCGGCACGGGCGTCGGCGGCGGACTGGTCGTCGACGGCCGGATCGTCGAGGGGGCGAACGGCATGGGCGGCGAATGGGGCCATGTGCCGCTGCCATGGATGACGACGGAGGAATATCCGGGCCCGAAGTGCTGGTGCGGCCAGCACGGCTGCCTCGACATCCTCGTCTCCGGCACCGGTTTGCAGAAGGACATGGCGACGCGCACCGGCCACACGCTCGATGGCCCTGCGATCATCCAGTGCGCCCGTCGCGGCGAGGCGGCGGCGGTGGCGGTGCTCGACGCCTATGTCGACCGGCTGGGCCGAGCGATGGCGATGATCGCCAACATCGTCGACCCCGACGTCTTCGTCATGGGCGGCGGCATGAGCAACGTCACGGAAATCTACGATCGGCTGCCCGCGGTGATCGATCGATACAGCTTCGGCGGCGACTGGGAGGGGCGCATCGTCGCGGCGAAATGGGGCGACAGCTCCGGCGTGCGGGGCGCCGCCCGCCTCTGGGCGAGCGGGTGATCGGTCATTCCTCCCCTTGCCGGGGGAGGAGCGACGTCAGGGTGCGCTTCGCAGCGCACATATCGCCTGGCGCAGGCCCGATTTGGCGACAGGACCGTCCTGATCGAACGCCATATAGCCGCGCTGCGAACGGTCATAAGCCGGCCAATGCACCAGCCCGGCGCCATTCGGCTCCCCGGTGCGCACGAAGTTCACCCAATAGGCCTGCAGGGGTGGCTGGCCCGGCTGCGGCGTGTTGAAGAGATAGCCGAGTTCGCTCGCATGGCTGACGGTGCCGCCCGGCGGGGCATAGTCGAACTGGTACTGCCATACCCTGCCGCCACGCGCCACGAGCGCGTTCGACACCGCAACCGTCGGGCAGCGGAAGGTGAGATCGGTCGCCAGCTGCTGCGTCACGTCGCCGAGGCGCGGGTCGGACACGGGCGTGCCGCCGGGTTGCAGGCCGTAGAATGCCAGCGCGCGATCAGCATCGGCGCCGAATTCGCGCCGTACCGTAGAGGCCGCCGCCGGCAGGCCGCCATGCAGCCCCAATTCCTTGGCGTTGACGCCGATCACCAGCGGCGCGGGATTGATCCGCCCGTTCGCCAGCAGATGCGCGGGGCTGTCCGGCAGCACACGCCCGTCGACCACCGCTTGCAGCCAGACGAAGCTGTCGTCGTCGAGATCGGGCGCGTCGACGGCATCGTCGGCCTTCAACACCGCCGCCATCGACAGGCTGCGCAGCTGCGCGGCGGTGGCTGCGGCGTGCAGCCCGGCCCGGTTGGCGATCAGCGTTCCCAGCGCCTCGTTCGCGACGAGGCTGCGCGCGGGCGTGCCGAAGCCGGCGGTGCCGCTCTCGGCGATCGCCTGCGCGAACAGGCCGCGCGAACCCGGCGACAGCATGTGGAGCCCGACGTCCATCGCGCCCGCCGATTCGCCCGCGATGGTGACGCGCGCGGGATCGCCGCCGAACCGCGCGATGTTGCGCCGGACCCAGCGCAGCGCCGCCTGCTGGTCCATCAGCCCGTAATTGCCGCTATGCCCGCCCTGTTCGCGGCTAAGCGCCGGGTGCGACAGGAAGCCGAGTGCGCCGAGGCGATATTGCACGCTGACGAGCACGATGCCCTTGTCGGTGATCCGCGATTCCACCGTGCCGCCGCCCGCGCCGGCCCGGTTGCTGCCGCCGTGGATCCACACCAGCACCGGCAGCTTGCCCGCCAGGTCGGGCGTGCGCACGTCGACGAACAGGCAGTCTTCGTCGCTGGCGTTCGCGGCAGCGCGGTTCCAGTCGCCGTAGACGATCTGGGGGCAGGCGGCATGCTCCGCTACCGTCACGCGCGGCCGGGTCCACGGCCTGGGCCGCTGGGGCGCGCGCCAGCGCAGCGGGCCGACCGGCGGCGCGGCGAAGGGGATGCCGCGGAACACCGCGCCGCCGCCCGTCGCCGCCTCGCCCCGCACCGGCCCGTCGTCGGTGCGGACGATCGGCCCGGCGGGCACAGCCGCGGCCAGCGCGAGGGACAGCACGGGGGCCAGCGCGAGCGTCATTGCGCGATCGCGCGCGGTGCGGGCTTTGCCATCGCGCTGCGGATCGCCGCCTCTGCGACCGGCGCCATCACCGCATAGCCTGCCTTGTTGGGGTGCACGCCGTCATAGGTCCAGGCGGCTTTCAATGCCTGCCCGTCGTGCAGAGCGCCCCAATAGTCGGCGTAGGTCGCGCCGGTGCGTGCGGCGTAATCCTTGATCCAGCCGTTGAGCGCCGCGATCTTCGTCGCGGTGTCGAGCCCGGGGCGCCAGGGGAAATGGTCCGCCGGCGGGATCGAGGCGAGGATGACGCGGATGCCGTGCGCGCGAGCGAGTTCCGCCATCGACATCAGGTTCGCCTGCGTCTGCTCGGGGGTCATCGGACCCGTGTTGCCGGCGATATCGTTGGTCCCCGCCATGATCTGCACCACCTGCGGATGCAGGTCGATCACATCCTGGCGGAAGCGCAGCAGCATCTGCGGCGTCGTTTGTCCGCCGATGCCGCGACCGTAGCGGCCGGCCGTGAAGAACGTCGGCACCATGTCGAACCACCCCTGCGTGATCGAATCGCCGAGGAAGACGACCTTGACCGGAGCGGTGACCTTCGCATTCGCCTCCTGGTAGCGGCCGAGCCAGGCGAAGTCCTTGTGGAGCCGCTCTTCCGCCTCGCGCTCCCATTGTGCCTTCTGTTCGGCAGTGGGTTTCGTCTGTGCGAGCGCGGGGCCGGCGAGCGCGGTGAGGAGCAGGGCGGCGACGCATTTCATCGGCGGGGTCTTTCGTATCAACGGGCGGGAGCGAGGATGGCGGCGGCACCGCCGGCGGCGTGAAGATCGAGCGTCAGCGTGTCGGCGGCGCCGACGGAAGGGCTGGCGGTGACGAGGTCGGTCGGCGCCGACCCGTCCTGCCACAGCCGTGCGGTGTAGCGCCCCTTGCCGAGGAAGGTGAGCGGCACCGTCACCGTACGGGCGGCGTCGGTCATCGCCCCGAGGTACCAGCGGTCGCCCTTGCGCCGGGCGATGACGATCGACTCGCCGATCGTGCCGGCGACGAACCGCGTCTCGTCCCAGGTCGCCGGTACCTCGCCCAGGAAGTCGAGGCCGGGCTGGCCGCGATAGGCGTCGGGCGTATCGGCCACCGACTGGAGCGGGCTTTCGTAGACGACGTATTTGGCGAGTTCCGCCGCGCGCGACGTCTGCGTCTCGGGGCCGGTGGCGGCGATGGCGAAGGTCGCCGGCGTGGCGTTGCGATAACCGCCGGGCGTATAGTCCATCGGGCCCGCCAGCATGCGGGTATAGGCGAGCGTGATATTGTGGCGCGGTGTGATCCGCCGCGTCCATTTGTTGTATTCGGCGCCGAGCACGCCCTCCTGCGTGAGGAAGTGCGGCCAGGTCCGCGTCATGCCCCAGGGATGCGTCGCGCCATGCAGGTCGAGCAGCAGGTGATGGCGCGCGGTCGCGTCCGCGAGGCGATGATAGAAGGCGATCATCTCCTGATCGTCGCGGTTCATGAAATCGACCTTGATCCCCTTGGCGCCGAGCCGCTCGACGAAGGAGAGGATGTTCTCCATGTCGCGGTCGAGCAACTGCCAGTGGATCCACAGGATCAGCCCGACGCCGCGCGCCTTGCCGTAGGCGACGAGGCCGGGCAGATCGATGCCCGCCACCGGCTGCGTCGGATCGGCGCCGGGATAGAGCGTACCGCCGCCGCCGCTGTTCACGTACCAGCCCTCGTCCACCATCATATAGGGAAGCTTCAGCGAGGCGGCGAAGTCGATGAAGGCGCGTTGGGTCGCGGCGTTGGAGCCCGCCTTGGGCACGCCGGCGAGCAGCGGGCCGGACCACCAGTCCCACGCGGTCTTGCCCGGTTTCACCCAGCTGAAATCCCCCACGGGTGCAGGGTTGAGGCTGGTGAGCAGCGTGTTCTCGATCAGCTTGCCCGCCTGCGTCGCGACCATCACCACGCGCCATGGCGAAACGATGCCGGTGCCGACATCGCGGGCCAGCGCGATCGCGGGATCGTCGGGCTTGCGGGTCAGTTTGGCGGCGACGCCGAGCGCGCCCGTCTCGGTGCCGGTCAGGTACATCGCCGGCCAGTTCTCGACGGCCGCCTCGGCGATCGCGATCGCCGGGCCGCCGGCACCCGTCTCGCAGACGAGCGGGAGTTCGTAGAGGTTGTGCGGGCGGATCGCCGAGGCGCGGACGGGGTCGTATTCGCCCTCGTGGCTGGTGCCGAAGCTGCCGAGGTTGAGGCCGGTGCAGGCATAGTCGGCCGGGAAGGCGAATTGGGTGAGTTCGTTGACGAGGCGCAGCGACGTCAGGTCGGGCTGCTGCGGCACCGCGTAGCGCAGCGCGATGCCGGTGTCGTAGGCGCGGACGACGAGATCGAGCCGGCGGTGCTTGCCGTCCTTCTCCGCCATGCGGACGACGACCTGATTGTAACGCTCGGCGACGTTGGCGGTCTTGCCGGCGATGAGTCTGTAGCGATCCTCGCCTGCGCTCGCGTCTGTTCCGGTGACGCGCAGGCCGTTGGCGAGCTTGGCATAGCGTTCGAATTCGAGGCCGAGCGGCGAGGGGGCGATCACCGTCTTGCCCGACACGGCGAGCGTGTAGGTCGGCTGGTCGTCGGCGCTGGTGCCGAGCGTCACCACCAGCCGGCCGTCCGGCGACGATACGGTCTGCGCCGCGGCGGGCGCGGCGACCAGAGCGGCTGCGAGCAGCAGCGGCTTCAACGTACCGGCTCCGCGGCAGCGGCGACGTTCCAGCCGCGGATCGCGATGCGCGCGCCGTTCGCCTTCGCGGCTGGGTAGCGGACCGTCACCGTCTGCGCCTCGCCGGGCAGCAGCGAGACGTAATTGTCGCTGAAATAGGCGGGCAGCACCTGGCTGCCATCGGCGTTCATTACGGTCAGCTTGGTTTCGATCGCCGGCGTCGACGCGGGGTTGGTAAGCGTCACGCGGACTTCGGTTTCCTCGCCTGCCGGTGTCGCGGTTGCGCTGGTGGTCAGCGTCACCGGCGAGAGGCGCGTCAAGGCGCGATAGGCGGCGTCGTCCTTGCCCTGCCAATAGAGGTTGTTCGACAGTTCCGCGCCCCTGGCGTCGGTGGCTTTGAGGCTCACAAGCACCATGCCGTTGGCGGTCAAGCCGGGAAGGTCGAGCGCGAAGGCGTCGTTGGCCGATTCCGCCCTGGCGGTGATCGTCGTGCGCTTCTCGGCGAGCGTCTTGCCGGCGAGGTCGACGACCTTTGCCGTGACGGTGGCGCCTGCGATCGGGGCGAGCCGGTTGTTGACCAGCACGACCTTGCCGTCGGGC
>JBKBTU010000007.1:0-4720 GCA_046290715.1 Sphingomonas sp.
CTTCTGGTCAGCATAGGCCATTCAGCAACGACACTCCCTAATCTCGTGGACCTCGCGGCGCCCGGGGGAAGAACGCGCGTAGGCCCCTGCCCCGGCTGACGCCGTGTGTGGCAGAGCATGAACCCTATCGTCACGTTTCCCGGCGTGCAAACGCTTTGTCGGACGCAACAAACGTACAATCGCTTGAAGACAGAATTATTTCTGTATCGTTCAGACGCACTCGGCTAGCGCGGACGGATGAAATCGGCTTTTCGACCCGCCCTCGCCGCCGTCGCGCTGCTCCCCATGCTGGCGGGCGCGCCGGCGGTGAGCGCGCAAAGCCCCTCGAATGCAGCGGTTTCCGGAGCGCCACAGGCCGGCTCGGGCTATGCGGACCTCGCCGATCTCGTCATCGCCGCTCCGATCATCGCTGATGCGGCGATCCGCTCGACGGTGAAGTTGAAGGGGGCGGATGCGGTCGGGGTCGCCCCCGGTTTCACCCGATTCTACGTCGAGGCCGATCTCGTCGCGCTGGTGAAAGGGTCTGGCGGCCTGCCGTCGCGAATCGGCTATCTCGTTGATGTCGGACCCGATTCGCTCGGCGCCTTGCCGAAACTGAAGAAGCTGCGGGTACTGCTGTTCGGCCGCCCGGTGGCGGGAACGCCGAATCAGATCCAGCTCGTCGCGCCCGACGCGCAGATCGCCTGGACGCCCGCGAACGACCAGCGCGTCCGTGCGATCGCGCAGGCGCTCGTCGCGGCCGACGCTCCCCCGGTGATTACCGGCATCGGCAACGCTTTCCACGTTCCCGGCGCCCTGCCGGGCGAAGGCGAGACACAGGTCTTCCTGATGACGGCGACGGGTTCGCCCGTGTCGCTCACCGTGCTGCGCCGCCCTGGCGAACAGCCGCGCTGGGCCGTGGCGCTATCAGAGATCGTCGACGAGGCCGCCGCGCCGCCCGCCCGCGACACGTTGCTGTGGTATCGTCTCGCCTGCTCGCTGCCGGCCGACCTCCCGGCACGCAGCACCGCACAGCTCAGCGACGGCGACGCGGTGTTGGCGCGCGAGGACTACGGCTTCGTGCTGCAGCAGCTCGGCCCATGCGGCCGCACGCGGACGCTCCGCTAGCGGCGGTTGCGCACCAGCGTGATGCCGATCGACTCGCCTGCCTCGGCGATCGCGAGCTTCACGATCTTGACCTTGACCCGCAGCACGCGCGGATCGGCGACGAACAGCGTTTCGCAAATATGGTCGGCAACCGCCTCGATCAGCGTAAAATGCACCCCTTCCGGTAAGGCGGAGGTGGCGGCGTTCTTGAGATCCAGATAATTCTTGGACGCTGACAACGGGGTGTCGGGATCGAAGCGGTCGGGGCAGCGCAGGTCGACGGTCAGGTCGATGCGCAGCGGCTGCGGCAGATGCGTCTCCTCCGAATAGATTCCGGTGAGCACCTGGACCTCGAGGTCGTGGACCTCCAGCTGGAGACTGTCTTGCATGGCGGGCGCCTCTAGCAAGCCCGGGCGCGCGTGCACATCGCAATCCGCTTGCGTTCGCGCGCCCTTCACCGCAAGGCGCGCCGCCCCCGCTGTCGGGGCGAAGAGGAATTGCCGTGATCGCATTCGTGCCGCTCAGGACCATCGACGGAGCCGCCGTGGAGGCGCTGCTCGATCGCGCGTTCGGCACGGACCGCCACGGCCGCACCGCGTATAAGGTACGCGGGCACGCCGAGGCGATCGCGGCGCTCAGCTACGCCGCACTGGACGGCGGGCGACTGATCGGATCGATCCAATGCTGGCCGGTGCGTCTGCTGGACGACGGGGGCATCGCGCACGACCTCGTCATGGTCGGTCCCGTCGCCGTCGATCCGACGCGGCAGCGCGACGGCATCGGCCGCCAGCTGATGACGCGGGCGCTCGAGGCGGCCGCTGCGGAAGGCGTCGACGACCGACTGATGCTGATCGGCGACCCCGAATATTACGGCCGCTTCTTCGGCTTCGACGCCGGCCGCACCGCCGGCTGGCGCCTGCCGGGGCCGGTCGAGCGGCACCGCCTGCTCGCGCGCGGGGCGGCCGTGCCCGCCGCGTCCGGACTGCTCGGCCCCGCCTGACCTTTACGCCCGCGCGCCCAGCCCCTACCTCGCAGCCATGCCGATGCAGGAGCTTCCCGACCTCGCCCGCCTCAGCCTTGCCGAGATCGCCGCATTGGTCGAGCAGCGGCGCTTGCCGCCGGTCGAGCAATGGAATCCCACCCACTGCGGCGACAGCGACATGCGGATCGCGCGCGACGGCACCTGGTATCACCAGGGTTCGCCGATCGGTCGCCAGGCGATGGTGCGCCTGTTCTCGACGATCCTGCGACGCGAGGCGAACGGGGGATTCGTGCTCGTGACGCCGGTCGAAAAGCTCGACATCGTCGTCGAAGATGCGCCCTTCGTCGCGGTCGAGATGAAGGCGGAGGGCGAGGGTCGCACCGCACGCCTGGCCTTCCGGCTCAACACCGGCGATTTCGTCACGGCCGGTCACGACCACCCCTTGCGCTTCGCCGCAGGAGACGACGGCCCCCGCCCCTATCTGCACGTGCGCGGCGGGCTGGAGGCGCTCGTTGCCCGCCCGGTCTATTACGAACTCGTCGAACGTGCGCTGGCGGACGAGGCGTCGCCGCCGGGGATCTGGAGCGACGGCGCCTTCTTCGCGCTGGACGCGGCGGCGTGAACCCTACCCTCGTCGACCGACTGACGCGGGCGCTGCAACGCGGCAGTCACGCAACGCCGACGCTGCTCACCGGCGACCTGCGTGAGCTCGACGTGCGCAGCGAGGCCGACTTGACGCCGGCGGCGGTGCTGGTCGCGGTCACCGACCGCGCGCGCCCCGGCGTGATCCTGACGCAGCGGACCGAGACGCTGCGCAAGCACGCCGGCCAGATCGCCTTCCCCGGCGGCCGCCTCGATCCCGGCGAAACCGCGCTCGAGGCGGCGCTGCGCGAGGCGGAGGAAGAGGTGGCGTTGCCGCGGGATGCGGTGACGGTCATCGGCGAGGTCGACCGCTACCGCACCGTCACCGGCTTCACCGTCACGCCCGTACTCGGGGTCATACCGCCGGACCTGCCGCTCGTCGCCAGCGAGGCGGAGGTGGCGGACGTCTTCGAGGTCCCGCTCGATTTCCTGCTCGATCGTGGCAATCAGGTGGAGGCGAGCGCCGAATGGCAGGGCCAGACGCGGCATTATCACGAGATCCTGTGGGACGGCCGCCGCATCTGGGGGGCGACGGCGGCGATGATCGTCAACCTGTCGCGGCGGCTGTCATGGCCGTGACGCTGCCGCTCGACCGTATCGTCGCGCGCGAGGGGTTCGCCGCGCTGATCGCGGCGCTCGGGGGCGCGGACCAGAGCAGACTGGTCGGCGGCGTGGTCCGCGACAGCCTGCTGGGGCTCGACCCCGCGGACATCGACCTGGCGACGCGCCTGCTGCCCGAAGACGTGCTGGCGCGGCTGAAGGCGGCCGGGATTCGGGCGGTCCCGACCGGTCTTGCCCATGGCACGATCACCGCCGTGCTCGCCTCGGGTCCGATCGAGGTGACGACGCTGCGCCGTGACGTGACCACCGATGGCCGGCACGCCGTCGTCGCCTTCACCGACGCTTGGGCGGAGGACGCCGCACGCCGCGATTTCACGATGAACGCGCTCTATGCCGATCCGGCGACGGGCGTGATCTACGATTATTTCGATGGCCTCGCAGATCTCGAGGCGGGGCGGGTGCGCTTCATCGGCGATCCCTACCGGCGGATCGCCGAGGACCACCTTCGCATCCTCCGTTTCTTTCGCTTCCATGCGCGCTTCGGCGACGTGGTGGACGCGGAAGGACTGGCCGCCTGTGCCGACCGCGCCAACGACCTGATGGCCTTGTCGCGCGAGCGGATTGCGGCCGAACTGTTGAAACTGCTCGTCGCCCGCGCCGCGGTGCCGGTCGTCACGCTGATGATCGCGCACGGCATCCTGCGCGCGGTGCTGCCCGAGATCACCGATCCCGCACCGCTGGCCGCGCTGGCGACGCGCGAGGCGGAGGCCGGCGTCGCGCCGGATGCGATCCGTCGGCTCGCCGCCCTGGTACCTCCCGCCGCTGCGGAAGCGGTCGGCGCCAGGCTGAAGCTGTCCAACGTCGACCGGAAGCGCCTGATTGCGGCGACCGCCGGGCCGGGCGAGGAAGGGCCGCGCGCGCTCGCCTATCGCGTGGGAACGACCACCGCGATCGACCGCTTGCTGATCGCCGGGGCGCCGGTCGATACGCTTCGTGACTGGACTCCGCCCCCCCTGCCGATCGGCGGCGGGGCTTTGGTCGCGCGCGGTTTGCGTAAGGGGCCGGAGGTCGCCCGCGTCCTGCGCGCGATCGAGGATAGGTGGATCGCGGAGGGCTTTCCGGACGCCGGCCGCGTCGATCAGCTTGCCGAGGTGGCGGTCGCTGCGGCTCTGGCGCCGACGATCAGCGACAGCGCCTCCGCCGCTTCGAGCGGCTTGGCATAGAGATAACCCTGCCCGTAGGTGCAGCCCAGGGCGGCGAGCGTCTGCGCCAGTTCGTTGCTCTCGACACCTTCCGCCGTCGTCCGCATGCCGAGGGCCTGCGCGAGGCTGAGCACGGCCCGTACGATCGCGATCTTGTCGCGGTCCGCCAGCATGCCCGAGACGAAGCTGCGGTCGATCTTCAGGATGTCGATCGGCAGCTTCTGCAGATAGGCGAGGTTCGAATAAC
>JBKBTU010000007.1:4818-14407 GCA_046290715.1 Sphingomonas sp.
CGCATCCCGCAATCGCCGCCGCATTCCTCGTCCCACCAGCGCAAGGTCCGCGCCGCCTCCTCGATCGCCCAGCGGCCGAGCGGTACGATCAGGCCCGATTCCTCCGCTACGGGGATGAAATCGCCCGGTTCGTGCTCGACACCGCGATCGTCGCGCCAGCGCGCGAGGGCCTCGAACGAGACGATCGATCCGCTGGCGAGGTCGCAGATCGGCTGGAACGCGAGCCGTAGCTGCCGCTCCTCGATCGCGCGACGAAGCGCCGTCTCCATCGCGAACTGCTCGCGGGCGAGCGTGAAGGCGTGTGTCTGATAGCGTTCGACCTGGCGCCCCGTCTTCGCGCGCTTGACCGCGAATTGGGCGTTGCGGATGAGCTCTTCGACATCCTCGATCGCATCGTCCCCATGCGCGATGCCGATCGAGCATTCGACGCCGATCTCATAGTCGCTGAGGCGGAACGGCGCGGCGAGCGCGCTGCGGATGCGCTCGGCGAGGCGTACCGCCTCGTCGGGATCGTCGTCCACCGCCATCAGGATGCCGAATTCGTCGCCGCCGATCCGCGCCAGCGCGTCGCGCGCGCGGAGCACGCCTTTGATCCGGCGCGCGACGGTGATGAGCAGCTCGTCGCCCGCCAGGCCACCCAGACAGGCGTTGAGGCGGCCGAAGCGATCGAGGTCGATGACCAGCACGACGTGGCGGCTGCGGTCCGCCTGCACCGCCTCGATCATGTCGCTGAAGCCTTCCCGATTGGGCAGGCCGGTCAGGCTGTCGGTGGTCATTTCGCGACGCAGCGAGCGTTCGGTGTGGACCTGCGCGGTCAGGTCGATGAAGGCGATCTGGCAGCGGTCGCGCAATGCCGGCGTCGGCCGCGCCAGCGTCACACGGTAGTAGCGCGAATCGATGACCTGCCCGATCGACCAATCGAAATCGGCACGCACGTCCGTGGATCGCAGGAAGGTATCGATGCGGCTTGCGAGCAGCGCCAGCATCGGCGAACGATCGGCGATCACCCCCAGCCCCGCCAGCCGATAGGCGCGATTGACCGCCAGGAACGCGAAACTGCCGCCGGCGCGTACCACCTGCACGACCGGGATCGGGATGAGCTCCAGGTCCCGCTCGAGCAGATCCAGCTCGGCGGTTGGTAGCGGCACCATATCTGGCGAGGCAGTTGCCATGTCGCCTGTCTAGGCGCGGAACGTTAAGACCCGCTGAAAATTGATGCAATTATGTCCGTTTCGACCAGGACGAGTTACTGACCGAAGCGGTTGTCGCGCGGAAAGCCCGTCGGTGGCGTGCGGCCCGCCGCCCCGCGCGCCGTTCGCCACAAGGACAGGTCGCTTTCGGTCCGCGTGCGTCCGCTGTCGCCGCCCATCGGCCAGCTCATCCCCTCCGCGAAGACGAAGGTCGTCGCGTCCGACAGGCTGCCTTCGCGGAAACGCTGGATCTGTACGCCCTGCCCGCGCGTCATCACCGGCAGCTCGGCGATCGGGAAGACCAGGAACTTGCGATTGTCGCCGATCGCCGCGACGTAATCGGCGTTGGTCGCGACCGGGCGGACGACGAGCAGCTTCTGCCCGACTCGCGGCGTCATTACGGTCTTGCCCTTGCGCGTCTCCGCGATCACGTCGGCAACGGGCACGCGGAAGCCACGACCGTCGGTCGCCGCGATCAGCAGTTGCTCTTGCGCCCGGGCGTTGAGGAAGCTGGCGACACCGACCGACCCGTCGAGGTCGATCATCGCCCGGACCGGTTCGCCGAAGCCGCGACCGCCGGGCAGCTTGTCGGCGGCGAGCGTGTAGAAGCGGCCGTTCTCGGCGGCGAGCAACAGCTTGTCGGTGGTCTGCGCGTGGAAGGCGAACGCCGGGCCGTCCCCCTCCTTGAACTTCAGCGTGTCCGCCGCGGCAAGATCGACATGCCCCTTCATCGCCCGGATCCAGCCGCGCTGCGACAGGATCACGGTGATCGGCTCGCGCTCGATCATCGCCTCGAGCGGAATATCGCGCGTCGGCGCCGCCTCTTCGATCCCGGTGCGACGCGCGCCGAGCGCGGTGTCGGGGCCGTAGCGGTCACGGACCTTCTTGAGGTCGCGCTTCATCCGCCGCTTCTGCTTGCCCGGATCGGCGAGCAGCGCCTCGAGTTCGCCGCGTTCCTTGTCGAGCTTGTCGCGTTCCCCGCGGATCTCGAACTCCTCCAGGCGCCGCAACGACCGCAGCCGCATGTTGAGGATCGCCTCCGCCTGCCGGTCGGTCAGGCTGAACTCGGCGATCATCACCGCCTTGGGTTCGTCCTCGGTGCGGATGATCTCGATGACGCGGTCGAGATTGAGATAGGCGACGAGATAGCCGTCGAGCAGTTCGATCCGGTCGGCGATCTTGCCGAGACGGTGCCGCGTCCGCCGGTCGAGCACGACGAACTGATGCTCGACCCATGCCTTGAGCGCGCCGCCGAGCGACATCACCCGCGGCGTGCGATCCTTGTCGAGCACGTTGAGGTTGAGGCCGATGCGCGTTTCGAGGTCCGAGAAGCGGAACAGCCCGTCCATCAGCACCTGCGGATCGACCGTCCGGCTGCGCGGTTCGAGAACGATCCGCACCTCGGCATCCGATTCGTCACGCACGTCCGCCAGGATCGGGAACTTGCGGTCGTTGATCAGGCCGGCGATCTGTTCGATCAGCTTGCCCTTCTGCACGCCATAGGGGATCTCGCTGACCACCGCCTGCCAGCCGCCGCCCTTCTCGCGTTCGATCGTCCAGCGCGCGCGGACGCGAAAGCTGCCGCGGCCGGTGGCGTAGCTTTCGGCGATCACCGCCTGCGGATCGACGACCACGCCGCCGGTGGGGAAATCGGGTCCCTTGACGTATTCGAGCACCGCCGCATCCGGGGCGTCGGGCTTGTCGACCAGCATCATCGCCGCATCGAGCAGTTCGGCGGCATTGTGCGGGGGGATGCTGGTCGCCATCCCGACCGCGATTCCCGCCGCGCCGTTGGCGAGCAGGTTGGGGAACAGGCCGGGGAAGAGTTCGGGTTCCTGCTCCTCGCCGTTGTACGTCGGGCGATAGGCGACGGCATCCTCGTCGAGGCCGTCCATCAAATCGATCGCGACCTGCGTCAGCCGCGCCTCGGTATAGCGGTAGGCCGCGGCATTATCGCCGTCGATGTTGCCGAAATTGCCCTGCCCATCGACCAGGGGGTAGCGCAGCGCGAAATCCTGCGCGAGGCGCACCATCGCGTCGTAGACGGACTGGTCGCCATGCGGATGGTATTTGCCGATGACGTCGCCGACGACACGCGCGCATTTCTTGTATCCTTGCGTCGGATCGAGGCGCAGCAGCCGCATCGCCCACAGCAGGCGACGGTGGACCGGCTTCAGCCCGTCGCGCACGTCCGGCAGCGAGCGCGCGGTGATCGTCGACAGCGCGTAGACGAGGTAGCGGTCGGACAGCGCGGTGTCGAAGGGCGCGTCGAGCACGCCGACCGGCGGTTCCTGGAAATCGGTGGCCATATCGGGAACACGTTACGGCGCGAGGGCCTAAACGGCAACGCCCCGCGTCGCGGCCGCCAGCAGCGCCCGATGCTGGCGCCCCGTCTCGCGCCAATCGTAGCGCATCGCATAGGCCCGCGTCGCCGCGCGATCGGGCAAGGCCGCGAGCAATCGCGCCAGCGCGTCGCGGATCGCGTCGGCGGAACGGTCGGCGGTGAGCACCCCGGCTTCCGGCACGCGCACCACTTCGGGCGACCCCCAGACCGGTGTCGCGACCAGCGGCGTACCGCAGGCGAGCGCTTCGAGCAGGACGTTGGCGATGCCTTCGCGATCGGCGCAGTTCATCGCGACATCGGCGGCGCCGTAGAGGTCGGGCAGACGCGCCTGATCGACATGGCCGAGGAAGCGCACGCGGTCCGTCACCTGCAACTGCGCGGCCAGCGCACGCAGCGCCGCCTCGCGCGGGCCGTCGCCGGCGATCATCAGCGTCACCCCCGGCAGCGCCGCGACCGCGCGGATCGCCAGATCATGCCCCTTGCGGTCGATGAGATGGCCGACGGAGAGCGCCGCCGGCCCGTCGAGCCCCAACGACCGGCGCAGGCCGGCGCGATCGGCGGGCGGCCGGAACAGCGCGAGATCGACGCCGTGCTCGACGACGCTCACCGTGTCCGGCGCGGCGCCCAGCGCGAGCAGTTCGTCGCGCAGCGCGCCGCACACGGTCGTCACCGCGGCCGCTTGCCGCGCCGCCGAGAGGATCATCCGCCGGGGTACCCGATAGCGGGGGATCAGGCTGACGTCGGTGCCAAGCGCGCTCATCACGAACGGCCGGTCGAACCAGCGCGCGAGAAGCCCCGCCGCCACCCCGTCGGGATAGAGGTAGTAACTGTCGATCACGTCGAAATCGAATTCGCGGCGGAGGGCGGCGATATGCGGGTAGAGCGCCGTCGCCATCAGCCAGGGCGCGGCCGTCATGCCGATCTTCGGCGGCAGCGGAAAGCGCGGGTAGGTGATCGACAGGCTACGGCGCGTCGCCGCACGCGGTACCCGCGCGAAATCGGCATAGGCGCCGAAGGCCGCATGGCTGCTGGGAAACCAGGGCGTCGGTGCGACGACGCGGATCGCATCCCCCGCCGCGGCGGCAAGATGCGCGACGCGATGCTCGATGAAGATGCCGTGGCGCGGCCGCGCGTCGCTGGGATACAGGCTGGACAGCACGAGGATCTTCATCGCGCCGGCCTTAGCAACAGCCCGTTAACATTGCATGCAGCCGGTCCGGCCGCGGTCAGGCCGCCTCGGCGACGCTCGGGATCGCGGCGGCGCGCAGCGTCAGCGTCGCGACCGCGCCCCTGCCCCGGCCTTCGCTGTCGAGGCGCAGGCTGCCCTCCATCGCGTTCATCGCATTGGCGCACCAATGGAGACCGAGACCGCCCGACTTGTGTTCGCGCGTGGAAAAACCGCGCTGGAACAGGGTCGCGCCGGTCGCCGCGTCGAACCCTTCGCCATCGTCGTGGATGCGGACGCTGACCGCGTCGCCCTCCTCGTGGATGGTGACGCCGATGCACCCGCTGTCGCGCCCGCTCGCGGCGATCGCCTCGGCGGCGTTGCCGAGGAGGTTGCCGATCACCTGGCTGAGGATGACGCGGTTCGCCAGCGCGTGATGCGGCTCGGCGGGGAAGCTGAAGGCGATCGACGCGGTGTCCGAATAGCGCGCGATCGCGGCGTTGCGCGCGACGATCTCGCTGAGATCGCAGACCTCCAGCGTCGGTCGTTCGTGCGACTGCTTCTGCTGCTGGCCGATGATCTCGAGCACGTGCGCCATCGCCTCGCGGCCGACCTGCAATTCGCCGCGCATCGTTTCGCGCCCGGCGATCTCGGCGGCCAGCGCCGCGGTGACGAAGGCGGCGAGCTTGGCACGCCGGCCGGGCGGCAGCTCGTCCTTCGCCAGTTCGACGAGTGCGCGGTCGACCATGGCGCGGTCGATCGGCGGCGACTGCGCGATCCCCTGGCTGAGGATCGTGCTGATCGGATTGAGCGCGTTGCGCACGTTGTGCATCACCGCGACGGCACTCTCGCTGCGCCCCAGCGCGAAGCTCTGCACCTCGATCTGCTCGCGCAGGTCCTTGAGTTGCGACAGCATCGCATTGAGGCTGCGCCCGAGCGAGCCGAATTCGTCGCGCCGCCCGTCGTCCTCGAGCAGCGCCATCGCGCCCGACGCCCGCACCCGCTGCATATGGCGTTCCACTCGCTGCAACGGCGCCAGCACCAGCCGCGCGATGACCCGGCGCAGCACGACGAGGACGATCAGCAGCAGCAGCGTCGACCCAGCGACCGCGAGCAGCAGCATGCGTCGACCGAGCAGCGACACGTCGCGGACGATATGGAAGCGCGCGGCGGCAACCGCGCGCCCGTCGGCGCCGCGGATCGGCACGGCGATCGCCATGGTGTTGCGACCGGGCGTCACCGCCTCGCGGTTCCCGCCCGCCGACAGGTCGATACGGGCGTCGAGCTGCAACAGGTCGGACAGCTGCTTGGAGGTGATCTGCCGCGCCATCAACACATAGCCGCGCGACACGCCCGTGCCGTCGGAGCGCCGCACCTGCGCGACGCCGACCGCCGCGACCACGGGCCCGAGCCGGGCGTAGAAATGGCCCGAATTGCTGCGGCCGACGATGCGGGCGAGATCGGTATGCGTCGCGACGCGCACCATGGCCGCGCGTAGGTCGGCGCGTTCGCGGCCGGTCGCCGGGTCGAGCCAGCGCGCGATCTGGATACGGCCGTCGGTGCGGACATAGGCCATGCCCTGCACGCCGAGATTGGTCATCGCGAGCGGCGAGAAGCTGTCGCGCTCGAACGCCGCGGTCGGCGACGCCATATAGTCGTAGCTCTGCGTCCAGTCGCCATAGTCGCGCACCGCATTTTCGACCTTGGCGGCATATTCGCCGAGCGCCGCGCGGGTGCGCTCGACGTGGCCGTCGATCGCCTTGGCTTCCAGAGCCTGGAAATTGGGGGTGATGACGCTCGCGAGCAGCAGGGTGATGCCGAGCGCGCCCGCCAGGCCGACCGCGGTCAGGATCAGCACGAGCTTGGCGCCGAGCGACGCGGGGCCGTTGGGCCGGGCGCGCCCCCTTGCGGGGCGCCGCATCAGCCGCGCGTCCCGGTACCCGCGGCGTCCTCGGCATCCTCGCCGAAGAAGCGCTGTTCGGCAATCTCGAGCGCCAGCTCGCCGGCCACGGGGCGGGAGAAGAAATAGCCCTGCAGATGGCTCGCCCCGGCGAGCCGCAGCGCCTGCACCTGCGCCTCGGTCTCGACACCCTCGGCGATCACCTCCAGCCCCAATGCGCGGCCGAGATGGATGATCGAATGGACGATCGCCGCGCTTTCGCGCTCGCGGCCCATGCCGTCGATGAAGCTGCGATCGATCTTGAGACTGTCGAGCGCGAACTTGCGGATGTTGTAGAGGCTCGAATAGCCGGTGCCGAAATCGTCGAGCGCGATGCGGAAGCCCATCTGGCGGAGCTTGTAGAGCGTTTCCGCGGCGCGTTCGGCATCGTCAAAGATCGCCGTCTCGGTGATCTCGATCTGCACGCGGCCCGGCAGCACGCCGGCGCGCTGCACGCTTTCCATGATGTGGCCGACGAAATTGTGCCGGCGGAACTGACGCGGGCTGAAGTTGACCGACACATACTGGCCGGGGAAGCGCTGCACGGTGGCGAGCGCCTCGTCGAGGATCCAGTCGCCCAATTCGTGGATGACGTTCGATTCCTCGGCGATCGGGATGAAGGTCGCCGGGCTGATCGGACCGTATTCCTCGGTGTTCCAGCGCACCAGCGCCTCGAAGCCGATCACCTCGAGCGCGTCGCGGCTGATGATCGGCTGGTAGACGAGGCTGAGTTCGCCGCGCGCGATCGCCTGGGCGAGGCCCTGCTCGATGCGCCGACGGAAGCGGATGCCTTCGTCCATGCTCTCGTCGAACAGGCGGGTGACGCCGCGACCGGCGCGCTTGGCGTCGTTCAGCGCCAGGTCGGCGCGGCGCAGCGCATCGATCGGATCGCAGACGCCGGCGCCCTCGACGACGACGAGGCCGGCGGAGGCGCCGCTCTGCACCGAATTGCCGAACACCTGATGCGTCCCTGCACAGGCGGCGACGATGCGATCGCAGGCCATCACCGCCGCGTCCTCGCCGGCGGCATCGAACAGCACGCCGAACTCGTCGCCGCCGAGACGTGCGACGACCGCCCCCTCGGGCGCATGGGCGTGGAGGATGCCGCAGACGTCGCGGATCAGCGCATCGCCGGCGAGATGGCCGAGCGTGTCGTTGACGATCTTGAACCGGTCGAGGTCGAACATCGCGGTCGCGAACAGCCCGGGCCGCTTGGCGCGCTCGCCGAGCGCGCGCAGGAAGGCGAGGCGGTTGGGCGCATCGGTGAGCGAATCGTGCGTCGCCATGTGGATCGCGCGGCTCTCGTTGGCGGCGAGCTCCGCCCCCTGTTCCTCGAGCTGGACGATCTGCGCGGCGAGCTGCGCGCGCGCCGCGGCGAGTTCGCGATCGACCTCCCAGCGGTGCGCCAGCGCGGTCGCGGTCTGGACGATCTCGGCGACCTCGAACGGCTTGGCGATGTAGAAGATCTTGTCGGCGGGACCGGCCACCTTGCTGATCTCGATCGGCGAGAAGTCGGAGAAACCGGTGACGATGACGAGGTTGATCTCGGGGTCGAGCGCGCGGATGCGGCGCGCGGTCTCGCGCCCGTCGATCCCCGGCGGCATGCGCACGTCGATGAACGCGACGGCATAGGGCGTGCCCGCGGCCAGCGCCGCCTCCACCGCCGCGACCGCGTCGAGTCCCTGATGGCAATGCATCAGGTCGAAGGCCTCGGCATCGCTCTCGGCGTCGGGCGCGTCGTCGCCGAACAGTTCGGCCGCCATGGCGCCCAGCGCATCCTCTTCGGCGCCGCGACGCGGCGCGAAGCTGCGTGCGTAGCTGTCATGCATCGCCGGCTCGTCGTCGACGATCAACAGGCGCTTCGGAGCGGCAACGGTCATGGGTGCAGACTTCCCTCGATGGTTGACGAGGGAGTAAGCGGACGCGGTTAAAGCGCCGTAAACGACTTCAGCTGTCCTTCGAGCGCCTGTGCCCCGAGCACGATCGCACCGAGCGGCCCGGCATTGCCGCCGAGCGCGGGCGGCACGACGAAACCGGGCTCGGCGATCTCCGGCAAGGCGATATAGCCCGCCAGGCTCTTCACCATCGCGGCCCGGACGCGTGGGAACAGATGGTCGTTGCCGACCATCACGCCGCCGCCCATCACGATCCGGCGCGGCACGCCCGTGAGCACCAGCGTATGGCAGAGCTGCGCGAGCACGTGCGCCACCGGCTCCCAGACGGGATCGTCGGCGGCGATCTCCTCGCCTTTCTTGCCCGCGCGCGCGCCGATCGCCGGCCCTGCCGCGAGACCTTCGAGACAGCCGCCATGGAACGGGCAGATCCCCATCCAGTCGTCGCCGGGCAGGCGATCGGGGCGGATGTGCCCGAATTCGCTGTGGGTCAGCCCGTCGACCGGACGGCCGCCGGCGATCAGCCCGACGCCGATGCCGGTGCCGACGGTGGCATAAGCGATGTCGCGCAGCCCCTTGGCCGCGCCCCAGCGCGCTTCGGCGAGGGCGGCGCCGACGACGTCGGTGTGGAAGCCGGTCGGTACCTGGTAGCGCGCTGCGAGCCGCCCGGCGACGTCGGTGCCGGCCCAATGCGGTTTGGGCGTCGAGGTGATGTGACCGTAATCCGCCGCGTCGCGGTCGATCGAGATCGGGCCGAAGCTCGCGATGCCGAGCGCATCGAATTGGCCCCAGCCGTCGAGCACCCGTTCGATCCCGGCGAGCGCCTCCTCGGGGCGGGTCGTCGGCAATTGTACCCGGTCCTCGATCGCGTCCGGGCCACGGGCGAGAAGGCAGATGATCTTGGTCCCGCCCAGTTCGATGCCGGCTACCAACGGGGGGACGCTTATCACGATCATGTTCTCCTTTGCGCGGTCGATTAGACGAGTATGGACGATTAGGCGAGCCGCCTCATGCCGCCGCCGCGAGCGCGCGCCGCAGGGCGGCGATCTCGGCATTGAG
>JBKBTU010000007.1:14728-19258 GCA_046290715.1 Sphingomonas sp.
GTTGATCGCGATCGAGGCGGCGTAGAGCGAGAAGCACAATTGATCGTCGAGCGGTAGCGGATCGGACATCGCACACTCCTGTGATCGCAGGTGCTTACCGGGAAAATGCTTATCGCGCAAAATTCCTGTGGACAGGGCTGCATGCCGTACCTATTTAATTATCGCGATAAGTAATCAGCAAGAGGTGACCTCATGTCCGTCGACGTCAAGTACAGCACCCACGCCACCGCCACCGGTGGCCGCGATGGCCACGCCCGCTCGGATGACGGCAAGATCGACGTCGCGCTGTCGACGCCGAAGGAACTGGGCGGTGCCGGCGGTGCGGGCAGCAATCCCGAGCAGCTGTTCGCCGCGGGCTATTCGGCGTGCTTCATCGGCGCGCTCAAGGTCGCCGGGCAGCAGCTCAAGGTAAAGGTGCCGGACGACGTCTCGGTCTCCGCGAAGGTCGGCATCGGCCCGCGGTCGGAGGGCGGCTTCGGCATCACCGCCGACCTCACCGTCTCGCTGCCGGGCGTCGAGCGCGACACGGCGCAGCGACTGGTCGACACCGCGCACCAGATCTGCCCCTATTCGAACGCGACCCGCGGCAACGTCGACGTCGGCCTGACGCTCGCCTGATCGACACGGGGGCTGCGGCGCCACGGCCCGCAGCCCCCGATCCGCATCACTCCACCGTCACCGACTTGGCGAGGTTGCGCGGCTGGTCGACGTCGGTGCCCTTCGCGACCGCGACGTGATAGGCGAGCAGCTGCACCGGCACCGCATAGACCAAGGGCGCGATCAGCGGGTGGACCTTGGGCATGGTGATCGTGGCGATGCAATTCTCGCCCGCCGCCTGGATGCCGTCGTAATCGCTGATCAGCACCACCTTGCCGCCCCGCGCCTGCACTTCCTGCATGTTGCTGACGGTCTTGTCGAACAGCGGGCCCGACGGCGCGATCACGATGACGGGGACGTTCTCGTCGATCAGCGCGATCGGCCCGTGCTTCATCTCGCCCGCGGCATAGCCCTCGGCGTGGATGTAGCTGATCTCCTTGAGCTTTAGGGCCCCCTCCAGCGCCAGCGGATAGTCGGTGCCGCGCCCCAGGTAGAGCACGTCGCGCGCGCTCGCCACCACCCCCGCCATCTCGGCGATCGCATCGTCGTAGGCGAGCGCGACGTTGAGCGCCGCCGGCGCCTCGGCGAGATGGCGGACGATCTCGCGCTCCTCGCCGTCCTTCAGCTTGCCCTTGGCACGGGCGAGATTGGCGGCGAGCGCGGCGAGCACCGCGAGCTGGCAGGTGAACGCCTTGGTCGAGGCGACGCCGATCTCCGGCCCGGCATGCGTCGGCAGCAGCAGGTCGGCCTCGCGCGCCATCGAGCTGGTCGGCACGTTGACCACCGCGGCGATCGTCTGCCCTTCCGACTTGGCGTGGCGCAGCGCCGCGAGCGTATCGGCGGTCTCGCCCGACTGGCTGATGACGATCATCAGCCCGCCCGGCTCCATCACCGGCGCGCGGTAGCGGAACTCGGACGCGACATCGAGGTCGACCGGCACGCGGGCGAACTGCTCGAACCAGTATTTGGCGACCATGCCGGCATAATAGCTGGTGCCGCATGCGACGATCGTCACGCGGCGGATACCCGACAGGTCGAACTCCGGGATCGGCAGCGCGACCTCCCCCTCCATGCGGTGGAGGTACGAGCGCAGCGTCTGCGCGACGACGATCGGCTGCTCGTAGATCTCCTTCAGCATGTAATGGCGGTGGTTGCCCTTGCTGATCAGCTCGCCGGTGACGCCGGAGATGGTGATCGGCCGCTCGACGGGCGTATTGTCGCGATCGTAGACCTGCGCGCCATCACTGGTGCAGACGACCCAATCGCCTTCCTCGAGATAGGCGATGCGCTGCGTCAGCGGCGCGAGCGCCAGGGCGTCCGAGCCCAGATAGGTCTCGCCGTCGCCATGGCCGACGACCAGCGGCGAACCCAGCCGCGCACCGATCAGCAGCTCGGGATGCTTGCGGAACAGGATGGCGAGCGCGAACGCGCCGTGCAGGCGGGGCAGCACCTCCCGCACCGCGGCGGCGGGTTCGATCCCCGCCTCCACCTTCTCGCTGACGAGGTGCGCGACGACCTCGGTATCGGTCTCGCTGGTGAAGACGCGGCCGCGCGCGATCAGTTCGTCGCGCAGGCTCTTGAAGTTCTCGATGATGCCGTTGTGGACCACCGCGACCTCTTCGGTCGCATGCGGATGCGCGTTGTTGGTGGTCGGGCCGCCGTGCGTCGCCCAGCGCGTGTGCGCGATACCCGTGGTGCCGGGCAGCGGGTGGGCCGCCAGCTCGCGCGCGAGATTGACGAGCTTGCCCGACGCCCGCCGGCGATCGATGCCGCCGTCATGATCGGTGGCGATGCCCGCCGAGTCGTAACCGCGATATTCCAGCCGCTTGAGGCCGTCGAGCAAGCGATCGGCGACATCCTCGGCCCCGACGATTCCAACGATTCCACACATGAGCTTTGGCCTCAGGAATGAAGAGTGTAGGGAACACGGATGCCGGGCATGTCGCTCGGAAAATCGCGCGTATTGCGTGTGACGAGGATGCGATTGCCGAGCAGCGCCGACGCGTGGATCACGGCATCCGGCAACTTCAACCTGGGCCGTTCGAAGCGCAGGGCCGCCGCCCGCCGCGCGATCGGCGTCGATATCTCCTCGATCAGGAAATCTTCGAAGAAGAGCGCCATCGCGGCTTCCTCTTCCGAACGCACCTTCGACATCACCTCGATCCAGGTGACACGACTGATCCAACGTCGCTCCGTACGAATCAACTCCAGGCGCGCCCGTCGATCACCGTTCAACGAGTCGATCAGAATATTACTGTCGAAGGATGCCTCGGTCACTTACGCGTCCGCCAGTATTCGCGTTCGCGATCGTCCTCGGCGTCAAAAAGATCAGGGAATTCGGCCCGGACCTCGTCGTAATCGTCGTCCCACGGACGCGTCCATTCCGCACGCATGCGCCGCTGCGACGTGACCGAGTCACCTATGTCGCTCCGGTCGCGCCAGAGACCGAATGCTTGTTCGATCCCGTCACTCGTGCTGGCCGTGCGATACTTGGCCACCGCGTCGCGAACCACCGCGGCACGCGACTTGCCCTCGATGACGGCACGATTGTCCAGCCACCGCATGTCCTCTTCAGGAATATCGATCAGCGTACGCATGCGATTACGATATCACGCAGCGATATCACTTGCCAGCCTTGCGCGCCGCCGTGCGTTCGCGGAAGCGGGCGGCCCAGCCGGGCTTGGCGACCTGCGGCGGGCGGACGAGCGCCAGCGCGTCGGCGGGGACGTCCTGCGTCACCACCGATCCCGCGGCGACGATGGCCCCCGCCCCGATCGCGACGGGTGCGACCAGCGCCGAATTCGACCCGACGAAGGCACCCTCGCCGATCACGGTCCTGTATTTGAAGAAGCCGTCGTAATTGCAGGTGATCGTGCCGGCGCCGATGTTCGCTTTCGCGCCGACCTCGGCATCACCGACGTAGGACAGGTGGTTGACCTTGGCGCCCGGTCCGACGACCGCCTTCTTGATCTCGACGAAATTGCCGATTTTGGACCCGTCGCCCAGCGCCGCGCCGGGGCGCAGCCGCGCATAGGGTCCGACTTCCGCGCGCGCGCCGATCGTCGCGCCCTCGATATGGCTGAAGGCGTGGATGACGACGCCGTCCGCGACCGTGACGCCGGGGCCGAAGACGACGTTGGGCGCGATCGTCACGTCGCGGCCGATCGCGGTATCGTGGCTGAACCAGACGGTGTCGGGCGCGATCAATGTCGCGCCGTCGGCCATCGCCTGCACCCGGCGCGCCGCCTGCCAGCCCGCCTCCACCGCGGCGAGCTCGCCGCGGCTGTTGATCCCGGCGACCTCGTCCTCGCCGGTCTCGATCACGACGGCGCGCCCGCCCTCGGCGATGGCGAGCGTCACCACGTCCGGCAGGTAATATTCGCCCGCCGCATTGTCGTTGCCGACCGCCTCGAGCAGGCGCCAGAGGTCGCGGGTGCGCACCGCGGTGACGCCCGAATTGCACAGGTCGACCGCGCGCTCGTCGGCGGAGGCGTCCTTGAACTCGACCATCTTGGCGATCGTGCCGTCGGCACGGGCGATGATCCTGCCATAGGCGCGCGCATCGACGGGACGGAAGCCGAGCACGGCGACGGTCGGCGCATCCGCCGCCTCCAGCCGCGCCGCGAGACGCGCGACGGTGTCGGTCGACAGCAACGGCGTATCGCCGAAGCAGACGATGGCGATGCCGTCGAAGTCGGCGAGGCTGCCCTTCGCCTGCAACGCCGCGTGCGCGGTGCCGAGCTGTTCGCGCTGCCAGGCGATTTCGACCCCGGTCGCCGCCACCGCCGCCTCGACCTGTTCGCCCGAAGCGCCGACCACCACCACCCGGCGTGTCGCCCCGGCGCGGTTCAAGCTGTCGATCAGGTGAAGCAGCATCGGCCGCCCGGCGATCGGGTGCAGCACCTTGTGCAGGTCGGACTTCATCCGCGTGCC
>JBKBTU010000007.1:19268-29457 GCA_046290715.1 Sphingomonas sp.
CGGCGAGGATGATGACGGCGATCGGCGTGCTCATGGCGGCAGGGCCTGCCACGGAAGACTTGCCATTTCCATAGCGAGGCGCCACCGCCGCGGCTCCATGACACCGAATTCATCCCCCTTCGACATCGTCGGCTTCGACCTCGACGGCACGTTGCTCGACACCAGCGGCGATCTGGCCGCGGCGGTCAACCACGCGCTCGCCTCGGCCGACCGGCCGCTGCTGACGGTGGAGCAGGTCAAGCCGATGATCGGCGGCGGCGCCCGCCACATGCTGGCGCAGGGGATGGCGGCGACGGGCGGCTGCGACGAGCCCACGCTCGACGTGCTGCATCGCCGCCTGCTCGACTATTACGAAGAGCATATCGCGGTGCTGACGCAGCCCTATCCGGGCGTGCTCGATGCGCTGGACACGCTGGCGGCGCGCGGCGCCCGGCTGGCGGTGGTGACCAACAAGCTCGAAGGGCTGGCGCGCAAGCTGCTGGATGCGTTGGACCTCACGTCACGCTTCGCGTGCATCATCGGCGGCGACACGATGGGAGCGGGCAATGCCAAGCCGAGCCCCAAGCCGATCTACGAGATGCTGGCGCGCTGCGGCGGCGGCACCGCGGCGTTCGTCGGCGATTCGATCTTCGACATCCGGGCGGGACACGCCGCCGGCCTGCCGACGATCGCCTGCTCGTTCGGCTTCCTGATGCAGCCGGTCGAGGAGCTGGGCGCCGACGCGGTGATCGACGGTTACGGCGAGCTGATCCCGACGCTGGAGCGGCTGGCGGTCCGCTAATTGCGCCGCCACTTGGTCCAGAGATGGCGCGCCAGCATGGCGGGCGGCATCCTGAGCCAGTGCGAACGCACGTAGAAGACGAAGCGGGTGAACGGCCGGGTCGGACGGCCCCAATCGTCGCGGGCGAGCAGCCGGCGCAGGTATAGCCCGTCGATGCCGCGCGTCTCCCGGAACGGCGTCGGAACCTCGGTCGCGAACAGGCGATGGCTGAGCCGCAGGGCGCGGGCGACCTCCCGCGTCAGACCGTGACTTCCGGCCCGCGTTTCCAGACCCTCGATACCATGCTCCCCGACGAGACAATGTACGTCCCACAGGTTGCGCAGCCCCCCTGCGAGGTCGCCGTCCGCGAACAGGTGCGCTGCGGCATGGACGAGCATGTCGGCCGGCGACAGCACCGACAGACCGTTGCCGAGCGGCTGCGCGCCGGCGATCAGCGCAGCGGCGTCGGGCCTCACCCGCGCGGTGAGCGGCAGGATCGTATGGTGCACGTCGATCATCCGGTCGCGGGTGCGATGGATCAGCGGCGGCAGTTCGTGCATCCAGCGCCGGTAATAGGCGTCGTCATAGGGGTCGGGCTTGACCCATTCCCAGCCGGCGGCGAGCAGTGCCGCCTCGACCGCGTCGAGCGCCGCGCGCGGCACGAGGATGTCGAGGTCGCCGATCGCGCGCCCCTGCCCCGCCGCCAGCCCCGCGGCGACGAAGGCGGTGCCCTTGAGCAGCACGACCGGGCAACCGAGCGGCGCGAGCGCGCGGCGCGCCATCTCCGCTTCCCACAGGGCCGCGCGGCGTCCCGTCTCGGCCGATGCACGGGCATCGGCGAGCAGAAGCGCGACGTCTTCGGGCAGCGGCAGGCCATCCAGCCGCCAGGCGAGCGTGCCGAGCAGTTGCTCGGCGCGCGCCATGGTGATGAGGCCGCACCAATCGGTGTCGAGCGCGAGGCTGGTCGGATCGGCGAGCGCGCGCGCCAGGATCAGAGCGTCCGCCACAGGGCCTCCACCTGATCGATCGCCGCCACACCGTCGGGATAGTCGATCGCGAGCGCCGGCACCGCGCGCACCAGCCCGGTCAGCGCGGAGAACCCCGCTTCCCCCATCGCGACATAGTTGGTCGAGGCCTGAGTCAGCCGGACGAAGGATTCGGACGGCAGCACCGGCCGCGTCTCGGCGGCGAAGCCGTGGCGTGGGTAGAGCAGCAGCGCCGGCCGCGCCGGCTCGTCCATCGCGCCGACCGCGATGGCGTCGGGCACCATGTGGCGGATATCGCCCTTGGGCGTACCTGCCAGCAGCGGGCCGAGCCGGGCGTCCGGCCGCGCCGCGATCGCCGCCGCGATCCCCGCATTCTTGAGACTGATGAGCCGCGGAAAGGCGTGGACCAGCCCCGTCTCGGGATCGATCAACGCGAATTCGTCGCCCATGAACCGCCAGCCGCGCGCGGCGAGCAGGGTCGCGAGCGTCGATTTGCCCGCCCCCGATTCGCCGGTCATCAGCACCGCGCGCCCGTCGCGCTCGACGCAGGAGGCGTGCAGCAGCAGGTAGCGCCGTCCGCCGAGCGCCAGTTGCAGGTTCATCGCCATCTCGGCGGCGAGCAGACCTTGGGCGAGCGGCAGCGGCGCCGCCTCGGGCAGCGTATAGTCGCCGTCGATGCGGATCGACGGGCGGATCCAGCGCCGCCACGGCCGCGTCGCCTCCAGCCGCACGGTGAAATCGGGCAGGTTGGGGGCGGGATAGAAACGGTAGAGGTCGCGCAGCGCCTCGATCGGCGCGGACCAGTCGCTGCCGACCCGGAAGCCGATCGGGCCGATGCGCACGCAGAAGACGTGCCTCATAGCCGTTCGACCAGCCCCGCCTCGACGAGTTCGTCCAGGCGCGCGGCGAGCGCGGCGCGATCGGCATCGGCGAGGTCGAAGCGCTCGGCGAGCCGTTCGAGCAGGGCGTCGAGCGCGAGCGGGGCTTCGGCCAATACCGTCAGGATCTCCGGCGCCGGGCTGGCGAGCAGGTGCGTGGCGCCCGAGGGGCGGTGCAACACCGCGGCGAAGGCGTCGAGTTCGGCGGTCAGCAGCGCCTCGGCGGGCGGAGCGCGATAGCGCAAGGGCTCAGCCGCGCGGCATCTGCAACGAGGCGAAACAGGTGAAGCCGCCCTGTCCGCGCTGCAGCCGGCGGATGTAGCTCACATAAGCGCGGTTGCTGTCGTAGGTGGTGCCGGGAAGCTGGCTGCCGGACAGCGCGCGCTTGACCTCCTCGCCCTTGAACGGGCGGGACGCCGGCGGAAAGGCGCCCTTGGTACCGGGTGCGACGACGTTGCCGGCCGGATCGATATATTGCCCGGCGCGGCCCATGTCCGGCACCGGGATCTCGCAGTTCATCACCGAACCCGCGGTCTGCGCGAGGGCGGGGCGGATCGACACGACCGCGCCCGCGGTCACCGCGCCGAGCATCAGCACGCGGCGGCGGCTGGCGATGCCGCCGTCCGACGGCGTGGCGGCCGGTTCGGTCTGGTCGTGGCCGTCGATCGGCGGTTCGTCGCTCATGGCACCCCTGCTAGCCGACGCTGAGTTTCACATTCGCTAACCACTGGCAAGCCGCGTGCGCGTGCCGTTGCGGGACTCAGGGCGAAGTCGATGCCCGCCCCCTGCCCATGCGCCGCAACCTCGGCTAGCGATTGCGGCCATGACCTCCCGATTCGTCCGACGGCTCAGCGGTGCCCTCGCCATCGCGCTCGGCGTCGGCATCGGCGTATTCCTGGTCGACGGGCGGCCGGACGGCGCGGCGGTCGCCCTGGTCGGGGCGGTGGCGGCGGCGCTCGCGGCGATGGGGCGCGGCGACCAGGCGCGCGCCGCGACGGGCGACAGCGCGCCAGACGACATGTCGCTGATCGGCGAGGTGCTCGACGTCATCGCCGAGCCGGTGCTGCTGGTGCGCGGCGGCCGGGTCACCTGCGCTAACGCGGCGGCCAGGGCCCTGCTCGGCCGGCATATCGTCGGCGAGGACGTGCGTGTCGCGATCCGCCATCCTGCCGCCGCGGACCGGCTGAGCGGCAGCGCGCCGCTGCCGGGCCGGCCGGTCGAACTCGTCGGGCTCGGCACCCCCGACCAGCGCTGGGAGATGCGCACCGGCGAAACCCAGGACGGTGCGCGCATCGTCCATCTCGTCGACCAGAGCGGCAACTACGCCGCCGAGAAGATGCGCGTCGATTTCGTCGCCAACGCCAGTCACGAATTGCGCACGCCGCTCGCCTCGATCCTGGGGTTCATCGAGACGCTCAACGAGGAGGCGGGCGAGGATCCGGGCCTGCGCGCGCGTTTCCTGCAGGTGATGTTCGCCGAGGCGCAGCGGATGCAGCGGCTGGTCGAGGACCTCATCTCGTTGTCGCGGATCGAGGCGGAGAAATACCGATTGCCCGGCGAGCGGCTGTCGCTCGCCGACCTGCTCGACGACGTCGCCGCCGAAATCGCGGCGGCCGGCAGCACGCGCGCGGCGGACGTGCGCGTCACCGTCGAGCCCGACCTGCCGGAGGTGATCGGCGACGAGGCGCAATTGTCGCAGCTGCTGCACAACCTCATCGGCAATGCGATGAAATACGGCCGCGCCGGCACCCCCGTGACCGCGACGCTGGGGCTCGACCGGTCGGGGCTGCTGCGCTTCGCCGTGACCGACGAGGGCGAGGGCATCGCGGCCCAGCACATCCCGCGCCTCACCGAGCGGTTCTATCGCGTCGATGCCGGGCGCAGCCGCAGCGTCGGCGGCACCGGCCTCGGCCTCGCGATCGTCAAGCATATCGTCGAGCGGCATCGCGGGCGGCTCGACATCGCGAGCAAGGTCGGGGTCGGCACGACCGTCACCGTGGGCCTTCCCGCCGCGGACGCCGCGACCGGAGGCGCTGTCATCAAAGGGTAACGGAACCGTCACACAGGCGGGCGTGTGGACGGCCCGAGTCGTCCCGCGGGGATCCGATGCGCCTTCCATGTCTTGCCGTCCTGACCGGAATGGCGCTCGGCCTCGGCGCCTGCCGGGATCAGGCGAATGGCGGCGGCGCGGGCGCGCGCGACCAGATCACGGCGGTCGGATCGTCCACCGTCTACCCCTTCACGACGCTGGTCGCCGAGACGTTCGTCGCCAACACGCCCGACGCCAAGGCACCGGTGATCGAATCGACCGGCACCGGCGCGGGCATGAAGCTGTTCTGCGCCGGCATCGGTGCCGGGCATCCCGACATCGAGGACGCATCGCGGCGGATGAAACGCAGCGAATATGCCGCGTGCGAGGCGCACGGCGTCGGCCCGGTGATGGAGGTGCAGATCGGCATCGACGGCATCGCCTTTGCCGAAGCGCGGGGCGGGCCGGGCATGCGCCTGACCCCGGCCGACCTGTACCTGGCGCTGGCGGCGACGCCGCTCGGCCGGCGCAACGCCGCGCGGACGTGGCGCGACGTCAATCCGGCGCTGCCCGCGACGCCGATCCAGGTCTACGGCCCGCCGGCGACCAGCGGCACGCGCGACGCGCTCGCCGAACTGATCCTCACCCGCGGTTGCGAAGCGGTCGATCCGCGCGCGAAGACGCTCCATCCCGAGGCGCACAAGACGCTGTGCACGCGCGTGCGCGAGGACGGCGTCTATGTCGACGCGGGCGAGAACGACAATCTGATCGTCCAGAAGCTCGCCGCCAATCCGCAGGCGATCGGCGTCTTCGGCTACAGCTATCTGGAACAGAATAGCGGCACGGTGACGGGGGTCGCGATCGACGGCGTCGCGCCGAGCTACGCGACGATCGCGGACGGCCGCTATCCGGGATCGCGACCGCTCTACCTCTACGTCAAGATCGCGCATCTGCGGGCGATCCCCGGCCTTTCCGCCTTCCTGCGTCTCTATGCCGCCGCCTGGAATCCGGGTGGTCCGCTTGTCCGCCGCGGGCTGATCGCCGCGCCGGCGGCGGTGCGCGCGCGCTCGGCGGCGATCGTGGCGCGGCAGACGCCGCTTGACCCTGCGGAGTTGCCGTCGTGACGCTGGGCTTAAACGGCCCGTCACCCCGGACCCTTTGCGGGGTCCACTGGTCCGCAAGGGCGGGGCAGGAGCCTCTTGCCCTGCGCCTCGCCGCAGGGTGGACCCCGGAACACGTCCGGGGTGACAGAGACCTTGGGGCGTCCGCATGAGCGGGCTCGCGATTGTCCTCGTCGTCTTCGGCCTGGCGCTGATCGGCTGGCTGGCTGCCCGCATGCGCGCCGCGACCTTCCGCACGCCGGGCAGCGCGCGCTTCACCGCCCTCCCCGTCCATTACGGCTATTTCGTCGGCCTGTGCGCGCTCGTCCCGCCGCTCGTCTTCCTCGCGGCGTGGAGCCTCACCGCGCCGGCGCTGGTCACCGACGCCGTCATCGCAACGCCCGCTGCCGCCGCGTTGCCGCCGCCGGGGTTCGAGCGCGCGTCGATCCTGTCGGAGGCGCGCGAGCTCGGTGCCGGTCGCAGCTTCGGTGCATTCCACGACCTGTCGGCGCGTCTCGCCCCAGCCTATGCCGCGGCGCAGGCGCGCTACGACTGGATCGCGACCGCCGTCGCGTTGCTGCTGGCGATCGCGGGCGGCTGCCTGGCCTTTACCCGCGTCCGCCCGAGCTTCGCCGCGCGCACCCAGGTCGAGCGCGTCATCATGCTGCTGCTGCTCGCCGCCTCCCTGATCGCGATCCTCACCACCGTCGGCATCGTCGCGTCGCTGCTCTACGAATCGGGGCGTTTCTTCGGGATCGTGCCGCTCCCGCAATTCCTGTTCGGCACGCACTGGAGCCCGCAGGTGATCGACGCGCGCGATCCCGGCGCGAGCCTCGGCGCGGTGCCGCTGTTCTGGGGCACCTTCTTCATCGGCGCGGTGATCGCGATGGCGGTGGCGGTGCCGTTCGGGCTGATGAGCGCGATCTACCTCACCCAATATGCAAGGCCCGCGACCCGGCGCTGGATGAAGCCGGTGCTCGAGATGCTCGCCGGGGTGCCGACCGTCGTCTACGGCTATTTCGCCGCCCTCACCGTCGCCCCGGCGGTACGCGAGCTGGGCGTGGCGCTCGGCGTCGCCTCCGCCTCGTCCGAAAGCGCGCTGGCGGCGGGGCTCGTCATGGGGATCATGATCATTCCCTTCGTCTCGTCGATGGCGGACGATGCGATCGCCGCGGTGCCCGCCGCGATGCGCGACGGCAGCCTGGCGATGGGCGCGACCCCGTCCGAGACGATCCGCAAGGTGATCCTGCCCGCGGCGCTGCCCGGCGTCGTCGGTGGCATCCTGCTCGCGGTCAGCCGCGCGATCGGCGAGACGATGATCGTCGTCATGGCGGCGTCCGGCGTCGCGACGCTCACCGCCAACCCCTTCGCCAGCACCACCACCGTCACCAAGCAGATCGTCGACCTGCTGACCGGCGAGGCCGAGTTCGACAGCGCCAAGACGCTCGCCGCCTTCGCGTTGGGGCTGACGCTGTTCGCCATCACGCTCGCGCTCAACATCGTCGCGCTCACCGTCGTGAAACGGTATCGGGAGGCCTATGAATAGCGGCCCGACCCCCACCGACTGGAAGGCGGCGGCGGTGCGGCGGCGGACGCGGCGGCGCTATGCCGCCGAGCGTCGCTTCCGGGTGCTCGGGCTCGCTGCGGTCTGGCTGTCGGCGGGGTTCCTCGCCTTCCTGCTCGCGACGATGCTGTGGCAGGGGCTGAGCGGCTTCCGCACGACGCGGATCGCACTGCCGATCGATCTCGCCGCCGACCGCCTGCCGGTGACGGCCGCACAGCTGACCGGGCGCCGCGCCGACCTGGCGCTCGCCGGGGCGGGATTGGAGGGCGCGGTCGATCGTGCCGCGACTCGTGCCTATGGCGCGGGCGGGGCCGACCTGCTTTCGGACGGTGCCTGGCTCGTGGTGCGCGACGCGATCGAGCGCGACCCCGGCCTGCTCGACCGCCGTTTCACGATAGCCGTACCCGTCGACAGCGCGCTCGACGTCGCCGCCAAGCACGACGGCACGCCCGCCGCGGAGGCGATCGTCGCGCGCCTGCGGGCGAAGGGCGCGCTCAGCCTCGGCTGGTCGTGGACCTTCCTCGCCGCCTCCGATTCGACCGATCCAACGCGGGTCGGCATCTGGGGGGCGCTCAAGGGGTCGTTGCTCACCATGGCGGTGACGATCGGCATCGCCTTTCCGATCGGCGTGCTCGCCGCCTTGTACCTCGAGGAATATGCGCCGCGGAACCGCTGGACCGACCTCATCGAAGTGTCGATCAACAACCTCGCCGCGGTGCCCTCGATCATCTTCGGCCTGCTCGGGCTCGCGGTGTTCCTCGGCACCTTCCACCTGCCGCGCTCGGCGCCGCTCGTCGGCGGCCTGACACTCGCGCTGATGACGATGCCGGTGATCGTCATCGCAGGGCGCAACGCGATCAAGGCGGTGCCGCCGTCGGTGCGCGACGCCGCGCTCGCGGTCGGCGCCTCGCCGGTGCAGGTGGTGTTCGACCATGTCCTGCCGCTCGCGCTGCCCGGCATCCTCACCGGCACGATCATCGGCATGGCGCGCGCGCTCGGCGAGACCGCGCCGCTGCTGATGATCGGCATGCGCGCCTTCATCGCCGCGCCGCCGTCGCGCCTGACCGATCCCGCCACGGTGCTGCCGGTGCAGATCTTCCTCTGGTCCGACGACATCGACCGTGGTTTCGTCGAAAAGACCTCGGCGGCGATCATCGTGCTGCTCGTCGTGCTGCTGGCGATGAACGGCCTCGCCATCTACCTCCGCAACCGTTTCGAGACCCGCTGGTGACCCCCAAGATTTCCGCCCGCGACGTCAGCGTCTTCTACGGCGACGCCCGCGCGATCGACCACGTCTCGATCGACGTCGCGCAGGACAATGTCGTCGCCTTCATCGGGCCGTCGGGCTGCGGCAAGTCGACCTTCCTGCGCACGCTCAACCGGATGAACGACACCGTCGCGAGCGCGCGCGTGACGGGCGAGATCCTGCTCGATGGCCGCGACATCTACGCCCCCGACATGGACGTGGTGCAGCTGCGCGCGCGCGTCGGCATGGTGTTCCAGAAGCCCAACCCCTTCCCCAAGTCGATCTACGAGAACGTCGCCTACGGCCCGCGCATCCACGGCCTCGCGACGGCGCGTGCCGACCTCGATCAGATGGTGGAGCAGTCGCTGCGCCGCGCCGGCCTGTGGGACGAGGTGAAGGATCGGCTGACCGACAGCGGCACCGCCTTGTCGGGCGGCCAGCAGCAGCGCCTCTGCATCGCGCGCGCGATCGCGGTGGATCCCGAGGTGATCCTGATGGACGAACCGTGCAGCGCGCTCGATCCCATCGCGACCGCCAAGATCGAGGAGCTGATCCACGAGCTCAAAGGCCGCTACGCGATCGTGATCGTCACCCACAACATGCAGCAGGCGGCGCGCGTGTCGCAGCAGACCGCCTTCTTCCACCTCGGCCGGCTCGTCGAATTCGGCGCGACGAGCGACCTCTTCACCAACCCGCGGGAAGAGCGCACCCGCGACTATATCACCGGCAGGTACGGATAATGGCAGACCATACGGTCAAGGCGTTCGACGCCGATATCGGCCAGTTGCGCGGGCTCATCTCGCAGATGGGCGGGCTCGCGGAGGATGCGATCGCGCAGGCGATGCAGGCGCTCGCCCGCCCCGACCCGGAGCTCGCCGCGCGTGTCCGCGCCGACGACAAGGCGATCGACGCAATCGAAGCGGAGGTCGAGCGACTCGCGGTCCGCATCATCGCGCTGCGCGCGCCGATGGCGGTCGACCTGCGCGAGGTCGTCGCCGCGCTCAAGATCGCCGCCGTCGTCGAACGGATCGGCGATTACGCCAAGAACATCGCCAAGCGCGTGCCCGCCATCGAGGACGCCAATGAAGGCGGGGGGCACCGCATCGAGCCGATCTCGCTCCTGCCGTCGATGGCGCGGATGGCGAGCGACATGGTCCGCCGCGCGCTCGACGCCTTCGCCGCGCGCGATCCCGAAGCCGCGATCCGCGTCGTCGAGAGCGACGCGGCGCTCGACGATTTCTACGACAGCATCTTCCGTACCCTGGTCACCTACATGGTCGAGAACCCGCGCACGATCAGCCAGGTCGCGCACCTGCTGTTCGTCGCCAAGAACCTGGAGAGGATCGGCGACCACGCCACCAACGTCGCCGAAATGGTCTATTTCGCCGCAACCGGAACCCAGATGGCCGACCGCGACCGCGGCGGCCCTTCCACCGAGGACAGACACTGATGGCACGCGCATCCATGCTGCTGGTCGAGGACGACGCCGCCCTTGCCGAACTGCTCATCTACCATTTCAAGCGTGAGGATTTCGACGTCGCGCATCCCCCGGATGGCGAGGAGGCGCTGCTGCTCGCCAAGGAAAAGGCACCCGACATCGTGCTGCTCGTCTGGATGGTCGAGGGA
>JBKBTU010000080.1:0-2815 GCA_046290715.1 Sphingomonas sp.
GGTCCTGATCGTCGGTCTCGGCATAGGGGAAGCGGTCGACGAAGCTGGGATACCCGCTCGCGTCGGGCTCCATGACGTCGCCGGGGTGGAGCGCGCGTTCGGCCGCGGTCTTGATGAGCTCGCCCGCGATCTCGCGGATCCGTTCCTTCATCCGCGACTTGCGGCGCTGCCATGCCTCCCCGCCGAGACGATCGAGCGAGGCGCCCTCCTCGCTGGAGCCGTAGCGCGACAGGACCTCGAGGTTCTCGACCGGCACGAACAATTTGTCACCGCCGGCATATTCCACCGCGACGCAATCGTGCGGGCTCTTGCCCACGGGAATCGACGTGAGACCGAGATACTTGCCGATGCCATGATCGGCATGGACGACGAGGTCGCCGGGGGTGAGCGTCGCCAGTTCGGCGAGGAAGGCATCCGCCGACTTCTTGCGCTTGGCGCGCCGGACCAGCCGGTCGCCCAGCATGTCCTGCTCGGTCAGCACCGCGACGTCGGGCGCGCTGAAGCCGTGGTCGAGCGGCAGCACGACCAGCGCGACGCCGGCGCTCTTGCCGATGTCGGCAATGCCCAAAGCCTCGTGCCAGCTGTCCGCCGCCTTGCCGCCGACGAGACCGTGATCCTTGAGGAGGTTGCCGAGCCGTTCGCGCGCGCCGACCGAATAGCTGGCGAGCACCGGCTTGCGGCCCTGCTTGCGCAGCGCCTTCAGGTGATCGACCACCGCCTCGTAGATGTTGGTGCCGGCCGATCGCTCGGGGCCGAAATCGCGCGCGCCGTCGACGCCGAAGTCGAGCACGCTGGCGCTCTCGGGTTCATGGAAGGGCGTGGTGAGATGTGCGTGCGCCTCCTCCAGCCCCGCCGCCCATTCTTTGGCGTCGAGGTATAGCGTCCTGGCGGCGAGCGGCCGGTAACTGCCGGGCTGCGCCGCCTCCGCGCGCTGGCGGTTTTCGTAATAGTCGGCGATCGCCTCCATCCGCGCCTCGGCCGCGCCGGGCACGCCGAAGTCGCGGACGATGACGTCGTCCGCCGACAGGTGATCGAACAGCGTCGCGAGCTTGTCCTCGAATAACGGCAGCCAATGCTCCATCCCGGCGAGACGGCGGCCGTCGCTGATCGCCTGGTAGAGCGGGTCGCCGGTCGCGGTCGCGCCGAACTTGTCGCGGTAGCGCGTGCGGAAACGCTTGATCGATTCCTCGTCGAGCAACGCCTCGGACGCGGGCAGCAGCGTGAAGCCCTCGATCCGCCCGGTGGTGCGCTGGTCCTCGGGCGAGAAGGTCCGCACCGTCTCGATCTCGTCGCCGAAGAAGTCGAGCCGCAACGCCTGTTCCTCGCCGCTCGGGAACAGATCGACGATGCCGCCGCGCACGGCATATTCGCCCTGGTCGTGCACAGTCTCGGTACGGACGTAGCCATTGGCCTGGAGCAGGCGCGCGAGGTCGTCGCGGTCGATGCGGGCGCCCGGCTCCAGCGTCGCCACCAGCTGGCGGATGCGGAACGGCGTCAAGACGCGCTGCGTCGCCGCGTTGGCGGTGGTCAGCAGCAGCTGCGGCGCCTTGGCGGGTCGTTGCAGGCGGTAGAGCGCCGCGATCCGCTCCGCCATGATCCGCAGCGTCGGGCTCGCGCGATCATAGGGCAGGCAGTCCCAGGCGGGGAAACTGACGACTTCGAGCTCAGGCGCGAAGAACGGCGCGGTCGCGGCGATCGCGCGCATCGCCGCATCGTCGGGCGCGATGAACACTGCGCGGCCGCCCTTGCCGCTATGCGCCGCGGCGCGGGCGAGGTCGGCAAGCAGCGAGGGTTGGAAGCCCGTCGGCACGCCCGACAAGGTCAGTTGCGTCTTGGCGGCTAGGATCGTCTTGAGATCTGGCATCTTGCGAAGGATTTCCAACGTATTCAGCACCCCGATGTCATTCCCGCGCAGGCGGGAAACCATACTGGCTGGCTGATGGGCTCTATCGAAGCCGTCGTGATTATGGATCCCCGCCTACGCGGGGATGACGGTGATGGGTGATAGGTAGAATTAGGATCACTAGCGCCGTGCGGTAAGGCGTCAGCGCGTGACCGGCACGTAGCTCAGTGAGCGCATCTGGTTCATCATCGCGCCGTCCCATTGCGGCGGGCAGGGCAGCGAACCGATCGCCCAACCCATGATGTCGACGTCCTGCTCCTCCAGCAGCGCCTCGAACCAATCGAGCTCCTCGGGCGTCCACGACGCGCCGTGCGCATCGAAGAAGCCGCCGATCATCAGATCGGCCTCCTTGGTGCCGCGGTGCCAGGCGCGAAATTTCAGGCGCTTCAATCGGGTGGCGTGATCCATGCGGCGTCCCCACAGCAATAGGAATAGCCCGGCAGACGCTGGAAGCGCGTGCCGGGTCGGCTATAGCGGCCATGTAGTCATGCGCCCCGATATCCTCAATCCGCTGTTCGCCGAGGTCACCGCCCTGAAGGGCGTCGGCCCCGGCCTCGCCAAGCCGCTCGACCGCCTGGGGCTGGAGCGGGTGGTCGACGTCGCCTTCCACTTGCCGAGCGGGTGGATCGACCGGTTGCCGCGCGAGGAACTGGACATCGCCGATGCCGGCCGCGTCATCGCGATCACGCTGACGCCGCGCGACTATCGGGTCAGCACCGGCCGCGGCCCGACGCGGGTGCAGGCGACCGATGCGAAGGGCAATGCCGTCAGCCTCGTCTATTTCGGCGGATCGTCGGGCTGGGTGAAGAAGCTGCTGCCATTGGGTGAACCGCGGCGGGTGTCCGGCAAGCTCGAAAGCTATGGCGAGACCCTCCAGATCATCCATCCCGATCTTGGCGAACCGGACGAACC
>JBKBTU010000080.1:3331-10425 GCA_046290715.1 Sphingomonas sp.
CCTCGCGCGCCAGCATTACGAGACGCTGCGCAAGACGCTCGCCGGCGTCGATGTCCAGATCGCGGTGCTCACCGGACGCGACAAGGGCCGCGCACGCGAGGCGACGCTGATGGCGCTCGCGAGCGGCGAGATCGACATCCTCGTCGGCACGCACGCGATCTTTCAGGAGGCGGTCGGCTACAAGGACTTGGGCCTCGTCGTGGTCGACGAACAGCATCGCTTCGGCGTCGCGCAACGGATGATGCTCCAGGCCAAGGGCAAGGCGCCTCCGCACCTGCTCGCGATGACCGCGACGCCGATCCCGCGCACCCTGACGCTGGCGCAATATGGCGAGATGGACGTCAGCCGTCTCGACGAGATGCCGCCCGGCCGCGAACCGATCGAGACGAGGGTCGTCAGCGAGGACCGGCTCGACGAGGTGGTCAACGCGATCGGCCGTCACATCTCGGACGGGGGCCAGGCCTATTGGGTCTGCCCGCTGGTCGAGGAGAGCGAGAAGAGCGACCTCGCCGCCGCCGAGATGCGCGCCGAGGCGCTGCGGCAGCGGTTCGGGGAGCGCATCGGCGTCGTCCACGGCCGGATGAAGCCCGCGGAAAAGGACGCGGTGATGGAGGCGTTCGCCGGCAACCGGCTAAGCGTCCTCGTCGCGACGACCGTGATCGAGGTCGGCGTTGACGTCCCCAACGCGACACTGATCGTGATCGAGCATGCCGACCGCTTCGGCCTCGCGCAGCTCCACCAGCTGCGCGGGCGCGTCGGGCGGGGCGGGGGGCTGTCGCGCTGCCTGCTGCTCCGCGGTTCGGCGCTCAGCGAAACCTCGCGCGCCCGCCTCGCGCTGATGCGCGAAACCAACGACGGCTTCCGCATCGCCGAGGAGGATCTGCGGCTGCGCGGTGGCGGCGAACTGCTCGGAACGCGCCAGTCGGGCGAGGTCGCGTTCCGACTCGCTCTGCCCGAAATGCTCGCCGACCTGCTGCAATGCGCGCAGGACGATGCCCGTCTGCTGATCGACCGCGATGGCGGCCTCGAAGGACCGCGCGGCGCCGCGGCGCGGGTGGCGCTCTACCTGTTCGATCGCGACGCGGGCGTCGCGCTGCTGCGGTCGGGGTGATCCTCGATCCGCCCCCGCAAGGGTAAGGCGAGGCTTTCAAGCCTTCACCCCGGCCGTAAAGCCGGGGTGACGGCTCGACGGGGGATGGGGTGATGAAGCAGGCCATAGGCCTTCTGGGCCGGATTACGCCATCGCCCCCAGCACGGCATGATACCGATTCGCCGGGATCGTGCGTTCCAGCTGGCAGCCGATGCGCCCGCCGAGGGCCCAGCGCACCGCCGCCTGCGTGTCGCCGACGACCGGCAGCTGGATGCGGATCCATTCGCCGACGCTGACCGGCGCGTCCGAGCGGATCATCAGCCCGCCCGGCGAAAGGTTGACGACGAGCACCGGCACGTTGCGCCGGTCGGCCAGCGTGGCGCGGGTGCGATGATGCACCTCGTCGCGCGGTTCGGCCCGCTCTTCCGCATAGCTATCGAGGACACTACTCGCCACGCCCGCTCCCCCGCCCGGACTGCCGGACCGTTTCGGACTTAGTGATAGAAGCCAAACCGTTTACAGAGACTTACTCAGCCAGAATGAGGAGGCCGTGGTTCTTTTTTCCGGCCGAGAGCCGCACCGGCTCGGCGCCGACGGCGATCATCTGCGTCTCGTCGGTCACCTTGTCAGCGCCGACCCGCGCACCGCCGCCGGCGATCAGCCGCCGCGCCTCGCCCTTCGACTTGGCGAAGCCCAATGCGACGAGCGCATCGACCACCGCGATGCCGCCGCCCTCGACGCGGACGGTCGGCAACGCGGCACCGCTGGCGCCTTCCTCGAAGGTGCGGCGCGCGGTCTCGGCGGCCTCCTCCGCGGCGGCGCGCCCGCGGCACATCGCCGTCGCTTCGTTCGCCAGCACCTTCTTCGCCTCGTTGATCTCGGCGCCGGGCAGCGCCTCGAGTCGCGCGATCTCGTCGAGCGGCAGGTCGGTGAAGAGGCGGAGGAAGCGGCCGACGTCGCGGTCGTCGGTGTTGCGCCAGAACTGCCAGTAATCGAAATGCGGCAGCTGATCCTCGTGCAGCCAGACGGCTCCGGCCATCGTCTTGCCCATCTTGCCGCCGTCCGCCGTGGTGATGAGCGGCGTGGTGACGCCGAACACCTCGGTGCCGTCCATCCGGCGCGCGAGTTCGATACCGTTGACGATGTTACCCCATTGATCGCTGCCGCCCATCTGCAACCGGCAGCCGGCGCGGCGGGACAGCTCCAGGAAGTCATAGGCCTGGAGGATCATGTAATTGAATTCGAGGAAGCTCAGCGACTGCTCGCGGTCGAGGCGCAGCTTCACCGAATCGAACGACAGCATCCGATTGACCGAGAAATGCTGGCCGACATCGCGCAGGAAGGGGATGTACTCCAGCGCGTCGAGCCATTCGGCGTTGTCGAGCATCACCGCGTCGGTCGGCCCGTCACCGAAGGTCAGGAAGCGCTCGAAGATGCGCTTGATCGACGCGACATTGGCCTTGATCCCCTCTTCGCCAAGCAGCTTCCTCGCCTCGTCCTTGAACGACGGGTCGCCGATCTTGCCGGTGCCGCCGCCCATCAGCACGATCGGCTTGTGGCCGCTCTGCTGGAGTCGGCGGAGCAACATGATCTGGACGAGGCTGCCGACATGCAGCGACGGTGCGGTGGGATCGAAGCCGATATAGCCCGGCACGACCTGCTTCGCCGCCAACGCGTCGAGCGCGGCCGCATCGGTCAGCTGGTGGATGTAGCCGCGCGAGGCGAGCGTGCTCAGCAGGTCGGACTGGTAGGTCATGGCCCCGGGGGTTAGCCGCAGGTCACTGCCGCGGCAACTGGCCCAGCGGGTCGACGGGGGTGCGACCTTTGCGCAGTTCGAAATGCAGTTCGGGCCGGTCGGCGAAACCGGTATCGCCCGACAGCGCGATCGTCTGGCCGCGTTTGACGCTCTGGCCGCGCTGGACGAGCAGCTTGCTGGCGTGGCCGTAGACGCTCGTCCAGCCGCCGCCGTGGCGGACGATGACCAGCCCGCCGAGCGCGGCGATGCCGTCGCCGGCATAGGCGACGACGCCGTCCGCGGTGGCGCGGATCGGGGTGGAGACCGGCACCGCGATCTTGATGCCGTCGTTGCGCTCGCCGCTGCGCCCGGGTCCGAAGCGGCGGACGACCGTGCCCTCGACCGGCCAGATGAAGCCGCCCTGTAGCCGTGCCGGCGCCGCGACCACGGCAGTCGGCGGCAGCACGCGACGCGGCGTATCGACGGGCTTGGCGGGGGCCTGCCGCGGTGCGGGCGCGGGCTCGCCGCCGGTGATGATATCGTCGATGTCGAGGCGGAAGGCGGCGGCGCGATCGGCGCGACTCGGCGGCCTGGCCGGATCGCCGGGGATCAGCACGCGCTGACCGGCGCGCAGGATATAGGGCTCTTCCAGCGCGTTCGCAGTCACGATCCGCGACCATTCGACGCCATAGGCCCGCGCGATCGCGATGCCGCTCTCGCCCTGCCGAACCAGGTGATAACGGCCGCCGGGGATGGTCAGCGTCTGGCCGGCGCGGATGGTGAAGGGCGGGGCGAGCCCGTTGGCGCGAGCGATCGCCTCCGAGCCGGCGCCGGTGCGCTCCGACACGCGGCGCAACGAGTCGCCGGGCGCGACGGTGTAGGTCTGGTCCGCGACGACGGTCGCGTCGGGCGTGACCGGCCGCGCCTCCCACGCCGGCCGCGCGGTCCGCGGCATTGCGACATCGCCGCGCACCTGCTGATCGCGGCCCGGCAGATCGTCGTCGCGGTCGCGTGGGGCGGGCAGCGGCTGGACGATCTCCTGCCGGCCGGGGGGCGGCGGGGGCGGGGCGTACGGCTGACCGTCGTCGATGCTCGGGATACAGCCGGCAAGCGCCAGCGCGCCGACGCCGATCCCGCAGAGCGTCCGCCCGCGCGCCATCCGCATCAGCCTTCCGGCGACAGGCGGGTGAGGCCGCGCAGATAGGGTTGGAGTACCGCGGGCACCTCGACGCTGCCGTCCTGCTGCTGATAGTTTTCGAGCACCGCCACCAGCGTCCGCCCGACCGCCAGCCCCGATCCGTTGAGCGTATGGACGAAACGCGTGCCCTTTTCCCCGGCGGGCCGAAAGCGAGCGTTCATCCGCCGCGCCTGGAAATCGCCGGTCGTCGAGCAGGACGAGATCTCGCGCCAGGCGTCCTGGCCCGGCAACCAGACCTCGAGGTCGAACGTCCGGCGCGCGCCGAACCCCATATCGCCGGTGCACAGCAGCAGCCGGCGATAGGGCAGCTCGAGCGCCTCCAATATGCCTTCGGCGCAGCGCGTCATCCGTTCGTGCTCGGCGTCGCTGTCCTCGGGGCGGCAGACGCTGACGAGCTCGACCTTCTCGAATTGGTGCTGGCGGATGAAGCCGCGCGTGTCGCGACCGGCCGCACCCGCCTCGCTGCGGAAGCAGAGCGTATGCGCGGTCATGCGCAGCGGTTCGGCGAGGTCGCCGAGGATGCGATCGGCGACCGAGGCGGTCAGACTCACCTCTGATGTGGGGATCAGCCACCGGCCGTCGGTGGTGCGGAACGAATCCTCCGCGAACTTGGGCAGCTTGTCCGTGCCGTACATCGCCGCATCGCCCACCAGCACCGGCGGGTTGCACTCGGTATAGCCGTTCTCGAGCGTATGGCGGTCGAGCATGAACTGGGCGAGCGCGCGGTGCAGGCGGGCGATGCCGCCGCGCAGGAACGTGAAGCGCGCGCCCGACAGCCGCGTCCCCGTCTCGAAGTCGAGGCCGAGCGCGGGGCCGAGGTCGGCATGCTCCTTCGGCGTGAACGCGAAGTCGCGCGGGCTGCCCCAGCGCTTCAGCTCGACGTTGCCGGCTTCGTCGGCGCCCGTGGGGACGTCGGCGGCGGGCAGGTTGGGAATGGTCGCGAGCCGCTCGGTCAGCTCGGCGGCGACCGCCTTCTGCTCGGCCTCGATCTGCGGCAGGCGTTCCTTGAGGTCCGCGACCTCGGCCATCAGGTCGGTCGGGTCGTCGCGCCGCGCCTTGGCCGCCCCGATCGCCTTCGACGCCTCGTTGCGCCGGGCGAGCGTCGCCTGCACCTCGGTGGTCAGCGCGCGCGCGCGGGCGTCGAGCACCAGCAGTTCGGCCGATCGCGCCGGCAAGCCGCGGCGGGCGAGGGCGGTGTCGAAGGCGGCGGGATCGTCCCGGATGGCGCGGATGTCGTGCATAGGGCAGCGGCTATGCCGACGCGCTTCCACCCGCGCAAGCGGGCAACCCTCACGCCTCCCGCTGCGTTGACCGCCCGATTGCAACGATCAGGAGATGCGACGATGCAAGTCCCCCACAATGCCTTCGTGCTGGTCGCCGACGGGCGCAAGGCGCTGTTCTTCCGCAACGAGGGCGATGCCGACTATCCGAACCTTCAGGTCGAGCATGCCGAGGAGCATCCCAATCCCTCCGACCGCGACCAGAAGACCGATGCGGCGGGCGGCGCGCGGTCTACGCAGACCGGAGCCGGCGCACCCGCGGTCGCGCAGGGCGGCAGCAATCACGCCTCCGGCGGCGGCGCGCAGTTCGCGCCGTCGCGCGGATCGATGGGCGAGACCGACTATCACCAGCAGGAGGAGGATCGCTTCGCCGCGGAGACCGCGGACATGCTGAAGCGCCGGGCGCTCGCCAACGAATTCGAGGCGCTGATCATCGTCGCGCCGCCCAAGACCCTGGGTGAGCTGCGAAAGCATTATCACAAGGAGGTGAGCAACCGGCTCGCCGGCGAGCTTGCCAAGGACCTGACCGGCCATCCGGTGCCGGATATCGAGCAGGCGCTACGCTCGGCCTGAGCCGCGGATCGATCGCCGATACAAAAAGGGGCTGCCGACCATTCCGTCGGCAGCCCCTTTTTTTTCCGTAAGCCGGAACGGCCTCAGACGGCCTGAGGCTTGGCGAACCGCTTTCGCGCCGCGAGTGCGGCCGCCGCCGCGCCGAACAGCAACACCATCGGCGGTGCGGGCACCGGAGCGGGCGGGCCGCCCGAGGATCCCGGCGGACCCGGCGGCGGACCGCCATGATGGCCGCTCGACGTCCAGCCACCGTTCGAAGACCAGCCACCGCTCGTGCTCCAGCCCTTCGAGCTCGAACCGTAGTTGTTCTGGTCCTGGTGCTGATCCTGGTTCTGGTTTTGATGCTGGTTCTGATTTTGGTTCTGGCTCTGCTCGTTCTTGTTGTTGTTGTTGTTCTGGTTTTCGTTCTGATTATGGTTGTTGTTCTGATTATTGTTATTGTTGTTGTTCTGGTTGTCGATGTCGACATAGGCGCCGCCAGTCGAGGTGCTGCTCGACGTGCTGCTCGAGACGTTGCCCGACGAGGACGAGCTGCCCGAGGACGACGAGCTGCTCGACGTCGAACCGCCGCTGGAGGTCGACGAGATCACGATGCTGCCGCTCGAGCCAGACGATCCGCCGCCGAAGAAGCCGCCGCCGAAGAACCCGCCGCCGCCGCCCCAGCCGCCGCTACCGCCGACGGCCACCGGAATGGCGCCGCCGCCGCCGCTCACGAAACCTTCGGCCGCGGGCAGGGGGACGGGGGCCGCCTGGCTCGCCACCGTCACCACCGCGGGTGCGCAGGTGGTCGTGGTGGTCGTCACGACTCGCCGGCGCGCGCCACGCTGCACCGACGCCACCTGACGGCGGACGACGACCCGCTTCTTCACCTGCTTGACGTACGCGGGACGGCTCGGCCGCTCCGCCACATGGACGGCACCGCCGCCGATCAGCGCGCCGCCGCAAGCGCAAGCGCACAATTTCGCCAATGCCATCCGTACGGACATAACGTCTCTCTTTCGTTGCTGGCGTACCTGCCCCCAGCTTCCCGGTTGCAGCAGTGGACCGCCGCTATGGGAGCAAGTGCAAAACAAACCCTTAAGTGCAAGATCGTTAACCATGATCTTGACGGCGAAAGCACGAATTCTTCGGCTTACGGGGAGCGGATCGCGCTTAACGTGCCAGAACGGAACACCACCGGGACGCACGGTTAACGGGTCGATCCACGGCGAGGCGCCG
>JBKBTU010000081.1:0-1444 GCA_046290715.1 Sphingomonas sp.
TCCAACGCCTTGAGAGCGCCAGACACACGAGCCGCCGCCCACATGTCCCTTCATCTTACCTACAATGTCAAAGAACCGACGAATATCGACGCTCAGCCAATCCCTCCTTTTCGAAGGGCGACTCAAGCGCCTGATTTTCGGTGACCAGAGCAACAAGCCGTGCGGCCCGTCGCTGCGGTGACGCCCCTCTAGGCAGGACGTTTCGAGCCGTCAAACGCTTTTTTGCATTTTTTGGTCAAAGTCCCCTGCGATCGGCGGAAACGCGCGGGTTTACGGGATGTGAAGACCCCCGCGGCTAGGTCCGGCGACATGGCTTCTTCCCCTGATCGTCCGGTTGCCGACGCCGAATCGCTCGCGACTCAGGTGCGCCGGGCGGTGCTGTGGCGCTCCGGCAGCCAGATCCTCGCCCAGATGGTGCAATGGGGCGCGACCTTCCTCGTCATCCGCATCCTCGATCCGCGCGATTACGGCCTCTACGCAATGACCGGCGTCGTGCTCGTGTTTCTCAATATGCTCAACGGCTACGGGCTGGCGAGCGGATTGATCCAAAGGGACGACGTGACGCCGCGGCAGGTACGCCAGCTGTTCGGCATGTTGATCGTCCTCAACGGAACGCTCGCGCTCGCGCAAGTCGCGCTCGCCCCGCTTGCCGCCGCCTATTACCGGCAGCCAGAGGTCGCCGCGCTGCTGCGGGTCCAGGCGCTGATCTATTGCATCACCCCCTTCGCCGCGCTGCCCTATGCGTTGCTCAGCCGCGCGATGGAATTCCGACGGCAGGCGAGCGCCAACATCGCCGCCTCCTTCGCCGGCGCCGCCTGCGCGCTCGGCGGCGCGCTTGCCGGCTGGGGCGTATGGACGCTCGTCTGGGCGCCGATCGCGCTCTACGCGGTGCGTGCGGCGATGCTGACCTGGGGCGCGCGTTCGCTGATGTGGCCGAGCTTCGACTTCCGCGGCGCCGGCCATCTCGCCCGCTACGGCGGGGTGATGGCCGCGGGGCAGTTCTTCTGGTTCCTGCAAAGCCAGGCCGACGTCTTCATCGGCGGTCGCCGCCTCGATCCGCACCAGCTCGGCATCTACACCACGGCGCTGTTCCTCGCGCAGATCTTCGTGTCCAAGTTCGTCCCCCCGCTCAACGAAGTGGCGTTCAGCGCCTATGCGCGGATGCAGCACGACGAGGGCGCGGTCGCGCGCGCCTTCGTCCGCTCCGTGCGGATCATCATGCTCGTCGCGATGCCCTTCTACCTGGGGCTCGCCGCGACCGCCGAACCGCTGGTGCTAACCGCGCTCGATGCGAAATGGGCGGAGGTGGCGCCGGTGGTGCGGCTGCTCGCGCTGGCGATGCCGTTCATGACGATCCAGGTGCTCTATGCGCCGGCCTGCGACGCCCGCGGGCGGCCGGGCATCGGCGCGCGCAACGGCGCGGTCGGCGCCGTCCTGCTCGCCG
>JBKBTU010000081.1:1861-10169 GCA_046290715.1 Sphingomonas sp.
CGGTATTTGACGAGATCGCCGATCGAGACGAAGCCGATCAGCGCATCGCCGTCCACCACCGGCAGATGCCGGATGCGCCGGCGGGTCATCAGCGACAGGGCGCCGATCACCGGGTCGGCCGCGGTCACCATCTGCACCGGGCGGGTCATTACCGCCTCCAGCGGCTGCGCGAGCGCCGCCGCTCCCTGCGCGGCGAGGCAGTGCACGACGTCGCGCTCCGAAAAGATGCCGACGACGGCGCCGTCGTCGACCACCGGCACCGCGCCGATCCGTCGCCCGGCGAACAGCGCCACCGCCTGCTCGACGCTCGCGCTCGGCGGCAGCGATGCGATGTCGCGTCCCTTGCCTTGCAGAATCGCCCCGATCGTCATGCCATGCGCCTCCTCATCCTGCCCGCGCGCCGTCGTGCGGCGGCGGTGCCGACTGGAACAGATCACGTTTGCGCGGCATTGGCAAAAACATGCGTGAGATGCCGCCCGGCCTGAACGATCCCGCCCAGGCGGCTTATGCCTGGGCGCGGTTCCGTGGCATCATGGCGTGGATGATCCTGGTCGCCGCGGCATGCAGCGCCGCCGCGATCGTGGCGCTCGCCTGGGTGCAGGGGCCGTTGCCGCTGGTGACGATGCTGGCGGTGCTCGGCGGTGTCGGCGGCTCGGTAGCGATGGCGGGCGCGCTGATGGGTCTGGTCTTCCTCAGTTCCGGGACGGGACATGACGAGGATGTCGACCGGCTGGACCAATAAACCGCGAGCTTGACTTGCGGCTCACTGCGGTCGGCGGGCTTGCGTCAACCTGGGCTTGCCCCGAAGTCCCGCCGCTTCGCCGACGCGATGACGGCCGATGCACGAAGGGCCGGCTCCTCGCGGAACCGGCCTTCGCATGGTCACGGGAAACGACGGCAGCCTATTCGGCGGCGGGCGCCTCGACCGCGGGCGTGCGCGTGGCGCGACGGCGGCGGGGCTTGGGAGCCTCCTCGTCGGCGTCGTTCGCGGCGGCGATGTTGAGCGACGGCGGCAGCCGGTCGGCATCGACGCCGTTGCTCTCCGGCAGCGCGTCCGTCCCGGCGGCCGGCGCCTCGGGCTGCGCATCGCGGCGCGGGCGGCCGCGGCGCGGCTTGGGTGCGAGCACCGGCGAATCCGCCTCGAGCACCGCTTCCGCGCGCTCGTTCAGCGATTCACCCTCGGCGACCGGGTCGGCACGGCGCTGTCCTGCGACTTCGACCGGCTGTTCCGTCTCGAAGCGCGGGCGACGCACGCGATCCTCGCGCTGGGGGCGATCCTCGCGTTGCGGGCGCTCGTCGCGCTGGGGGCGATCGTCTTGGCCGTCGCGCGGCTGGCGGTTGCCACGGTCTTCCCAATTGCGGGCCTGGCGCTGCGGGCGATCGTCGCGCTGCTGCGGCTGCTGGACCTCGCCGTCCTGCTCGCCGGGACGGATGGGTTCGCCCTCGTCGCCGTAATCGTCGTCGTCGTTGAGGTCGAAGGGCTGCTGGCGGCGCGGCTGATTGTCTTCGAAGCGGCCGCGCTGGTCGGCGAGCACGCGGAAGTAATGGTCTGCGAACTGCAGGTAATATTCGGTGTTGACCCGGTCGCCCTGACGCTGCGCCTCGCTGGCGAGATTCTTGTACTTCTCGAACAGCTGGTTGGCGTTGCCGCGCGCGCGGCTATCGATGCGGTTGCCGTTGTCGGGCCGGCCCTGGCCGCCCTGGCGGGGGCCGTTGCCGCCGCCATTGTTGTTGCCGCCACGGCCGCGCCTGCGGCCGTTCTGCCGATTGTTGATCAAGCTACTGTCCCATGATCTGAGTAAATGGTCCTCAAAACCAATCCGGCCGATCCCCGGCCTTCGCTCCCGGTCGTACGGTGCAACCCTCCGGGTCGCGGCGTGCCACGTGGCAACGCTCGAGCCTGTCATGGCCGCCGGGCGAGAGCGGCCTCATGACGAAGGATGCGGGTCACAGCCCGACGATTACCGCGCAATCGTTGATGAAGCGTGCCCCGGCCCGACCAATAGCTGGCGACGGGCAGGTCCGACAAGTGAAATATGCGGATTGCGGCCCCTTCTTTCAACCCCGTGCCGCGGCGGGGGCGATCGGCGTCGCCAGCAGGCAGCGATCCCGTCCACCCAGATCGCGGTGCACGGTGCTGGCGAGCCCCGCCGCGGCGAACAGCGTGGCGACGGCGGCGGCCTGGGTGTGACCGATCTCCACCGCCGCGCAGCCGCCCGGCGCGATCAGCCGCGCGAGTTGCGGCGCGAGGCTGCGATAGTCGTCGAGCCCGTCGGCGCCGGCGAACAGCGCGGCGGCGGGTTCGTGCCCGCGCACCTCCTCGGGCAAGATCTCGCCGGTACCGATATAGGGCGGGTTGGCGAGCACGAGGTCGAAGCGCGCGTTGATCGCCGCCGCCCAGTCGCCGCGGACGAAGCCGACACGCGTCGCCATACCGAGCGCGGCGGCATTGGCGCGCGCATAGTTGAGGGCGCGCACCGACCGGTCGATGCCGAGCCCGCGCGCCGGCCATTCGTCCAGCGCGGCGAGCAGCAACGTCCCCGGCCCAGTGCCGAGGTCGAGCACGGTTCGGGGCGAGCGGCCACCGAAATGCGCAGCGGCGGCGACCAGCAGCGTCTCGCTGTCGGGACGCGGCACGAGCGCGCCCGGCCCCACGGCAAGATCGATCGTCCAGAAACCCCGGCTGCCCGTGATATAGGCGACCGGCTCCTGCGCGGCACGGCGCTCGACCAGCGTCGCGAAGCCGGGCGGCACGGGACGCGCCATGTCGAGCAGCAGCGTGTTGCGATCGATGCCGAGCGCATGCGCCATCAGCAGCTCGGCATCGAGCCGCGCGGTGGGGGAAAAGGCGAAGCGCGCGGCGGCGTCGGCGATCGCGCTCGCGAGGGAAGGCGCCGACATCCTAATTCGTCAGCCCTGCACAGGAATTCGTCATCCCGGCGCAGGCCGGGATCCATGGATACGACCGGCTAGAGGGCATCCCGACACACTGGCCGCCTGCGTCCATGGATCCCGGCGTGCGCCGGGATGACGGGATGGAGAGCGTGTGGCTTATACTCATCCCCCAGCGACCCGCACGGAGAGGACTCGATGCCTCACCCATCCAGTGCGGCGAGCCGTTCGGCCTCGTCCTCGGCGATCAGCGCGCCGATCAGTTCGTCCATCTCGCCTTCCAGGATCTCGGGCAGGCGGTGGAGCGTCAGGTTGATGCGGTGGTCGGTCACCCGACCCTGCGGGAAGTTGTAGGTCCGGATGCGCTCCGATCGATCGCCCGAGCCGACCATCGCGCGCCTGGTTCCCGAGCGTTCGCTCGCCAGCCGCTCGCGCTCCGCCTCGTACAGGCGGGTGCGCAGCACCTTCAGCGCCTTGGCCTTGTTCTTGTGCTGCGACTTCTCGTCCTGCTGGATGACGACCAGGCCGGTCGGCAAATGGGTGATGCGCACCGCGCTGTCGGTGGTGTTGACCGACTGGCCGCCCGGGCCGGACGAGCGATAGACGTCGATGCGCAAATCCTTCGCCTCGTCGATGCGCACGTCGACCTCCTCCGCCTCGGGCAGCACCGCGACGGTGGCGGCGGAGGTGTGGATGCGCCCGCCCGCCTCGGTCACCGGCACGCGCTGGACGCGGTGGACGCCCGCCTCGAACTTGAGCTTGGCGAACACCCCGGTGCCGGTGACCGAGGCGACGACTTCCTTGAACCCGCCCGCGTCGGACGAGGAGGAGGAGATCACCTCCACCCGCCAGCCCTGCGTCTCGGCATAGCGCTGGTACATGCGCAGCAGGTCGCCGGCGAACAGCGCCGCCTCGTCGCCGCCGGTGCCGGCGCGGATCTCGAGCATCGCCGCGCGCGCGTCGGCGGCGTCACGCGGCAGCAACGCCAGCGCGAGCCGGCGGTCGGCGGCGTCGAGCGCGGCGCGGTTGTCGCGCAGTTCCTCGGCCGCCATCGCGCGCAATTCCTCGTCGCCGGTGTCCTCCGCCATATAGGCGAGGCTCTCCGCCTCCTGACGCAGCCGCCGCACCTCGCCCGCCGCCTGCGCGACCGGCTCCAGCTCGGCATATTCCTTCGACACCGCGACGAAGCGGTCGGAGGGCAGGTCGCCGGTCGCCATCAACGCCTGCAACTCGTCGCGCCGCGCCTCGATCTGCGCGATCCGCTCGGGGGAAATGGTGGTCATGCGCGCGCCCCTTGCCCGACACCCCCGTCACTCCCGCGCAGGCGGGAATCCAAATGCGCGCGCGTTGCGGCACCATCGGCGCGGTGGCGGTTCCGGATCTCCGCCTGCGCGGGGAGGGCGGCGGGGGTCATAGCAGCGCCTCCGCCACGTCGGCGAACGCGACCTGCTGCTGGGTCCCGTCCGCCAGCGCCTTCACCTGCACCACGCCTGCGGCCAGTTCGTCGTCGCCGAGGATCAGCGCATAGCGCGCGCCGAGCGCGTCGGCCTTTGCCAGTCGCTGCTTCATCTTGCCCTTATAGGCCATGTCCACCGCGACGCCGCCGCGACGCAGATCGGCGACGAGGCCCTGCGCGCGCGCTTCCGCCGCCGCCCCCATCGGCACCACGACCGCATCGATCGTCGGCTTGGCCGGCTCCGCGAGCAGCATCGCCAGCCGCTCGACGCCCGCCGCCCAGCCAACCCCGGCGGTCGGCGCGCCGCCCAGGCTCTCGACGAGGCCGTCGTAGCGGCCGCCGGCCAGCACCGTCCCTTGCGCGCCGAGCCGGTCGGTGACGAATTCGAACGCGGTGTGGCGATAGTAGTCGAGCCCGCGCACCAGCCGGGCGTTGCGCGTCCACTTCACCCCCGCCGCATCGAGTCCCGCAGTCACCGCGTCGAAGAAGGCGCGCGCCTCGTCGGTCAGATAGGCGTCGATGTCGGGCGCCGCGTCGGCGATCGGCCGGTCGCGCGGGTCCTTGGAATCGAGGATGCGCATCGGGTTCTTGTCGAGCCGGGTCAGACTGTCCTCGGACAGTTCCCCCCGATGCGCCTCGAAGTGCGCGACGAGGCCCGCGCGCCATGCCTCGCGCGTCGCGGCGTCGCCCAACGTGTTGAGCTGCAACGTCACGCCATCGGCGATGCCGAGCTCGCGCAGCAGCTGGTCGGCCATCACCAGCAGCTCGACGTCCGCCGCCGGCTCGGGCGCGCCGAGGATCTCGGCGTCGATCTGGTGGAACTGGCGATAGCGCCCCTTCTGCGGCCGCTCGTAGCGGAACACCGCGCCGCTGGTCGCGAGCTTCAGCGGAGCATATTGCTGCCAGCCCTCGGTCAGGAAGGCACGCGCGATGCCGGCGGTGAACTCGGGCCGCAGCGTCAGCGAATCGCCGCCGCGATCGGGAAAGGTGTACATCTCCTTGGAGACGACGTCGGTCGTCTCACCGATCGAGCGCGCGAACACCTCGGTCGCTTCGAACACGGGCAGATCGACGCGCTGGAAACAATATAATCGGCGCACGCGCTCGAAGGTCCCGAGCACGGCTGCGAAGCGGCGCTGATCCTCGCCGAAGATATCCTGGGTCCCGCGCACCCGGCGCGGCGTTTCGATACGGGCCATAAGGCCGCGCTATCTAGGCGAGCGCGCGTCCGAGCGCTAGCACCGGTGTATGACCGACACGCCACGCTATTGGGGGATCGGCAGCCGCATCGCGCCGCCGCGGTTCGCGCTGTTCGTACTGGTGTTCGCCGCCGGCCTCGCCGTGCTGATTCCGACCGTGGGCAAGGGGCGCGGGGTGATGGCCGGCTTCGACATCGCCGCGCTCATCTTCCTCGCCTCGCTCGTGCCGCTGTTCGGTCATACCACCGCCGAGCGCATGCGCCGCGCGGCGCGCGACAACGACGCCAACCGCGCGCTGCTGCTCGGCATCACCGGTGCGACGATGATCGTCATCCTCGTCGCGGTCGCGGGCGAGCTGAAGGGGCGCAACGATGCGGTCGCGATCGCACTGGTCATTACCACGCTGGTGCTCGCCTGGCTGTTCTCGAACATGGTCTATGCGTTGCATTACGCGCACCTCTTCTACCTCGCCAACGACGAGGCGAAGGATTCGCGCGGGCTCGTTTTCCCCGATACCGAGGAGCCCGATTACTGGGACTTCCTCTATTTCAGCGCGACGCTCGGCATGACCTTCCAGACCTCCGACGTCTCGATCTGCGCGCAGCGGATCCGCCGGGTCGTGCTCGGCCAGTGTCTTGCCGCCTTCGTCTTCAACCTCGGTATCCTGGCCTTCACGATCAACGTCCTGGGCGGCGGCGGCTAGGGACTGGACGGCTGACCTTTTACAGGATTACACCTTCGCGCAACATTCTGTCCCCGAAGGTTCCTGCATGACCGTCAAGCTCGTCGTCGCCTCCCTCCTCCTCACCGCCGCGGCGCCTGGCTTGGCGCAGGTTCCCGCCGGTAACAGCGCGCCGCAGCCGGTGCCGTTCGTCGACACGATCCCGGTCGCGCAGGACATCCCCTATCCCGGCACGCTGAAGCTCGACGTGGACGCGACCGACACCGAACGCGGCATCTTCCGGGTGCGCGAGACGATCCCGGTCGCCAAGTCCGGGCCGATGGCGCTGCTGTTCCCCAAGTGGCTCCCCGGCGCGCATACCCCACGCGGCGAGATCGAGAAGTTCGCCGGCCTCGTCATCCGCGGCAACGGCAGGGTCATTCCCTGGACGCGCGACACGGTCGACGTCTTCGCCTTCCATATCGACGTGCCCGCGGGCGTCCGCACGCTGGAGGCGGAGTTCCAGTTCCTGTCGGCGACCAAGACGGACCAGGGCCGCATCGTGATGACGCCCAACCTCATCAGCCTGCAGCCCAATTCGATGAGCCTCTACCCGGCGGGCTATTTCACCCGGCAGATCCCGATCCAGATGACCGCGAAGTTCCCGGCGGGCTGGACCGCGGCGGGCGCGGTACCCGCCAAGGCGGTCGGCTCGACCTACACCTACGACAAGACCAACTACGAGATCCTGATGGATTCGCCGGTGCTCGCCGGCCGCTACGGCAAGGTCTGGGCGCTCAGCCCGCGGGTCAACCTCAACGTCTTCGCCGACGCGCCCGAACTGCTCGCCGCGACGCCGGCGCAGATCGACGCGCACAAGCGCCTCGTCGACCAGGCGGTGAAGACCTTCGGGGCGCAGCATTACGACCATTACGAATTCCTGCTGTCGCTCTCCGACCAGTTGGGCGGGATCGGCCTCGAACATCACCGCAGCTCGGAGAACGGCTCGCGCCCGACCTATTTCACCGAATGGGACGCCAACGTCGCCGCGCGCAACCTGCTGCCGCACGAATTCACGCATAGCTGGGACGGCAAGTTCCGCCGCGGCGCCGATCTGTGGACGCCCGATTACCGTACGCCGATGCGCGATTCGCTGCTGTGGGTCTATGAAGGGCAGACGCAATTCTGGGGCTACGTCCTCCAGGCGCGCTCGGGCCTGGTCAGCAAGCAGGATACGCTCGATGCCTATGCCGGTATCGCGGGCAGCTACGACCTGGCGCCCGCACGCCAATGGCGCAGCCTCCTCGACACGACCAACGACCCGATCATCTCGTCGCGCAAGCCCAAGGGGTGGACGAGCTGGCAGCGCAGCGAGGATTATTACAACGAAGGCCTGATGGTCTGGATGGAGGTCGACGCGATGCTCCGCCAGCAGTCGGGCGGCACCAAGTCGATCGACGATTTCGCCCGTGCCTTCTTCGGCGTGCGCGACGGCGACTATGGCGAGCTGACCTATACGTTCGACGACGTCGCCGCGACGCTGAACGCGATCCAGCCGTACGACTGGGCGGGTTTCCTCAAGCGCCGGATCACCGAGACGGGCCAGCCCGCGCCGGTCAACGGCTTCGCGATGAACGGCTACAAGCTCGTCTACGGCCCGCAGCCGACGCCCTATTTCACCCGTGCCGAGAAGACCGGCGGGATCAACGTCAGCTTCTCGATCGGAATGCAGATCGGCAAGGATGGCGAGGTCACCGCATCGATCTGGGATTCGCCGGCGTTCAAGGCGGGCATCGACGTCGGCACCGTGATCCAGGCGGTCAACGGCGCCGCCTATAGCGGCGACGTGATGAAGGCGGCGATCGTCGCCGCGCAGACGTCGAAGGAGCCGATCCGCCTGCTGGTCAAGAACGGGCCACGCTTCCGCGAAGTCGCCATCGACTATCACGGCGGCCCCCGCTATCCGCGCCTGCAGAAGATTGGCACCGGCGAGACCGGCCTCGACAAGCTTCTGATGCCGCGCTGAGGGGCAGCGCGGCAACAAGATTACAAGGGACTTTCATGCGTATCGATCTGATCCCGGTCGGCAAGAGCCCGCCC
>JBKBTU010000082.1:0-10044 GCA_046290715.1 Sphingomonas sp.
GGAGATCGCCTGTTGGGCGCTGGCGGCATCCTGGCGGGCGCGGGGGAAGACCCGCTCTGGTACGCGTGTGTCAGTCATCCGAGGGCGTTAGAGCAAAGCGATGCGTCCCTCAACGGGCGAAATCGTCAGCGGCAGACGCCGGCACGATCGTCTTCCAGATGCAGGTGATTGCGATGCGCCGCGTTGTACGCCGGCGACAGCACCGTGCCGAAGCGGCGGCAGGCGGACGAATGGACCGTCGACCAGAAGCGCTGCACCGCGGGATCGGACGAGGTCCAGTCGGTCAGCACGGTGAGGCGTCGCCCGTCCTTCAGCGTGACGCCGCCGATGTCGACGGCGTTGGCGATGGCATGGCCCGAGCGCCGGTCGCCGCCGCGCGCGGTGCCGACGACGTTGCGGCAGGCGTAGCTGCCCATGCTCTGCACGCTCGCGAGTTCGCTGCCGAGGATCTGGTACGCCGCCGGTGCGACCGCATTGCGGATCCAGCCCGAGAACGCGCGCGCCTCGCCGCAGCGCACCGCGCCGAGGCCGGTGACCGGCACGCCGATCTCGACCAGTTGCACCGCGCCCGACAGGCCGCAGCCGTTGCCGTAATCCCTGTCGGGCAGCACGCGGTAGGCGACGTTCATCGCGCGAAGATCCGCGAGGCATTGCGCGGTTTCCCGCACCGACACGGTGGCGATCGATTCGCGCGGGCGCGGTACGGGTCGCTCGCGGCTGCCGCAGCCGGCGAGAGCGAGCACGAGGAGGAGAGCGCCCGGACCGTATTTTTCCGTCATGCCGGGTTCGTTCCGACATCCACGCTTGCGCGAACGGGCGAGGTGACGCCTGCGGATGGGTAGACCCCGGAACGGGTCCGGGGTGACGGGGGAGAGGAGGCGAACGCCTGGAGAACGACCGGACACGGCCGGCACCTTGCGTCATGGGATGGAGAACAAACAAGTCCGCGCCGGACGAACCGGCTTGCCTAACGCTCCGACCGTCTCTAGGACCGTCGGCGGGCCACGCCGTCCCAACGCGGCGCGCGCTCTCTGTGAGGAGAGATACATTGACGGATACCGCCACCGCCCCCGACGTTACGGGTGCGTCGAAGCCGACGACCAAGCCGGCACGCCCCTTCTTCAGCTCCGGTCCCTGCGCCAAGCCTCCGGGCTGGGATGCGTCGAAGCTCGCCACCGCCTCGCTGGGGCGCTCGCACCGGTCGAAGATCGGCAAGCAGCGGCTGCAATATTGCATCGACCTGATGCGCGACTTGCTCAACCTGCCCGATACGCACCGCATCGGCATCGTGCCCGGGTCGGACACCGGCGCCTTCGAGATGGCGATGTGGACGATGCTCGGCGCGCGGCCGGTGACGGCGCTGGCGTGGGAGAGCTTCGGCGAGGGCTGGGTGACCGACGCGGTCAAGCAGCTCAAGATCGATCCCACCGTCGTGCGGGCGGATTACGGGCAGCTGCCCGATCTCAGCCAGATCGACTGGTCGCACGACGTGCTGTTCACCTGGAACGGCACGACCAGCGGCGTGCGCGTGCCGAACGCGGACTTCATCCCGGCGGACCGCGAAGGGCTGAGCTTCGCCGACGCGACGTCGGGCGTGTTCGCCTATGACATCGACTGGGCGAAGATCGATGTCGCGACGTTCAGCTGGCAGAAGGTGCTGGGCGGCGAGGGCGGCCATGGCGTGCTGATCCTCGGACCGCGCGCGGTCGAACGGCTGGAGAGCTATACTCCGGCCTGGCCGCTGCCCAAGGTGTTCCGCCTGGTATCCAAGGGCAAGCTGACCGAGGGCATCTTCAAGGGCGAGACGATCAACACGCCGTCGATGCTGGCGGTCGAGGATGCGATTGCGAGCCTCGAATGGGCGAAGTCGCTCGGCGCGGGCGGGCTGATCGCGCGCTCGGACGCCAATGCCGCCGCGCTCGACCGGCTCGTGGAGGCGCGCGACTGGCTCGGCCATCTCGCCGCGGACCCCGCGTCGCGGTCGAAGACCAGCGTGTGCCTGACCGTCGCAGGCGCCGACGAGGCGTTCATCAAGGCGATGGCCGGCGCGCTCGAGAAGGAAGGCGCGGCGTTCGACGTCGCCGGCTATCGCGACGCCCCGCCGGGCCTCCGGATCTGGTGCGGCGCGACGGTCGATAGCGCCGATATCGAGGCGCTCGGGCCATGGCTCGACTGGGCCTACGCCACCGCCAAGGCGGCGGCTTAACACCTCTGCCACCCCGTCATCCCGGCGAAAGCCGGGATCCATGGACAGCGATCGGCCGCCAATGGAGCGGGCCGTATCCATGGACCCCGGCGTCCGCCGGGGTGACGAATGAGGTGGCTACTTTCTCACAGCATTTGACAGGAACCACCCATGCCCAAAGTCCTCATTTCCGATAAAATGGACCCCAAGGCCGCGCAGATCTTCCGCGAGCGCGGGGTCGAGGTCGACGAGATCACCGGCAAGACGCCGGACGAGTTGAAGGCGATCATCGGCGACTATGACGGCCTCGCCATCCGCAGCTCGACCAAGGTCACCAAGGACATCCTCGAGCACGCGACCAACCTCAAGGTCGTCGGGCGTGCCGGCATCGGCGTCGATAACGTCGACATCCCGGCGGCGTCGGCGAAGGGCGTCGTCGTGATGAACACGCCGTTCGGCAATTCGATCACCACCGCCGAACATGCCATCGCGCTCATGTTCGCGCTCGCGCGCCAGCTGCCCGAGGCCGACGCCTCGACGCAGGCGGGCAAGTGGGAGAAGAACCGCTTCATGGGGGTCGAGCTGACCGCCAAGACGCTGGGCCTGATCGGCGCCGGCAATATCGGCAGCATCGTCGCCGACCGCGCCCGCGGCCTCAAGATGAAGGTCGTCGCCTTCGATCCGTTCCTGACGCCCGAGCGTGCGGTGGAAATGGGCGTCGAGAAGGTGACGCTCGACGAGCTGCTCGCGCGCGCCGACTTCATCACGCTGCACACGCCGCTGACCGACCAGACGCGCAATATCCTGTCCGCGGAGGCGCTCGCCAAGACCAAGAAGGGCGTGCGGATCATCAATTGCGCGCGCGGCGGCCTGATCGACGAGGCGGCGCTGAAGGCAGGGCTCGACAGCGGCCATATCGGCGGCGCGGCGCTGGACGTGTTCGTCGAGGAGCCGGCCAAGGCGTCGCCGCTGTTCGGCACGCCCAATTTCGTGTCCACGCCGCACCTCGGCGCGTCGACGACCGAGGCGCAGGTCAACGTCGCGATCCAGGTCGCCGAGCAGATGGCGGACTTCCTGGTATCGGGCGGCGTCACCAACGCGCTCAACATGCCCAGCCTGTCGGCGGAGGAGGCACCCAAGCTGAAGCCGTACATGGCGCTCGCCGAAAAGCTCGGGTCGCTGGTCGGCCAGCTGACCACTGGCGCGATCACGCGAATCTCGGTCCATACCGAGGGCGCGGCGGCGGAGTTGAACGCCAAGCCGATCGTCAGCGCGGTGCTGGCGGGTTTCCTGCGCAACCAGACCGACACGGTCAACATGGTCAACGCGCCGCTGCTCGCGCGCGACCGCGGCATGGAGGTGCGCGAGGTGCGCACCGAGCGCGAGGGCGATTACCACACGCTGCTGCGCGTATCGGTGAAGACCGCCGACGGCGAACGTTCGGTCGCGGGGACGCTGTTCGGCGACCAGGCGCCGCGCCTCGTCGAATTGTTCGGGATCAAGGTCGAGGCCGACCTCGCCGGCCCGATGCTCTACGTCGTCAACGAGGACGCGCCGGGCTTCATCGGCCGCCTCGGCACCGCGCTGGGCGAGGCGGGGGTCAATATCGGCACCTTCCACCTCGGTCGTCGCCAGGCGGGCGGCGAGGCGGTGCTGCTGCTGTCGGTGGACGAACCGGTGGAGGCGGAGCTGCTCGCGAAGGTCAAGGCGCTGCCGGGCGTCAAGACTGCGATGGGACTGAACTTCTGATCGTGCGCCGCTGATCGGGGGAGGCTCCTCCTCCGGCGGCGGTCGGCTGGCGGATGGTCGCATCCGTGGTATGCAGCGGCGGTCGATCGGACGTGTTTGGACAGGGGGTCATCGGGAAAGTGGCATTGTCAATGATCGCCGTCCTGCTGTCGCTGTCCGATCAGCCGATGCCGCCGTCGCCTTCCGCCCCCCCGGCGAGCGTCGCGGTCGAGCAGCGCCTGGACGATGGCGCGGACCCGGCAGCGGCGCCCCCGCCGCAAGCAGCCGATACGATCCCGGTCGTGCCCGTCGTGCCCCTGGTCGACGTGCCGATGGACGTGTTTCCGGTGTTCGCGCCGGCGGAGGGCGCCGCGCCCGCCAGCGACATCGTCGTCACCGCGCGCAGCGCGTGGGAGGCGCCCGATCCGCTCGCCGATATCAATGCGGGATCGTTCCAGGCGACGCAGGCGGTCGACCGGGCGCTCATCGGCCCCGTCTCGATGGCGTACAAGAACAAGGTGCCGGGGCCGATCCGCGACGGCATCCACAACTTCCTCTACAATCTGCGCGAGCCGGTGGTGTTCGTGAACTTCGTCCTCCAGCACAAGATCGGCAAGGCGATCGAGACGGTCGGGCGGTTCGTCGTCAACACCACGATCGGGGCGGTCGGGCTGTTCGACATCGCCAAACGCAAACCGTTCAAGCTGCCGCGCCGCAGCAACGGCTTCGCCAATACGCTGGGCTTCTACGGCGTTCCCAACGGTGCCTTCCTCTACCTGCCGCTCGTCGGGCCGACCACCGTGCGCGACCTGTTCGGCGGCGCGGTCGATCGCCTGATCCTGCCGATCACGTTGGGGCAGGGGGTGACCGATCCGAAGTTCGCGGTGCCGGCGGGCGTTCTCGGCGCGCTCGATCACCGGGCCGAGTTCGACGAGACGTACAAGGCGATCGATAACGCGCCCGGCGATCGCTACGGCAATGCCCGCGACTTCTACCTGCAACGCCGGCAGAACGAGATCGATCGCCTGCACGGTCGCGGCAAGGCGGGTGTCGGTGGGATGACCGACCCGCCGACCGGCACGATCCGGCTGCGCGGCCGGGGATCGGACCCGACCGTCGACCTGCCCGTGTCGCCGCCTGCGGCACCGCCCGTGCCCGCCCGATAGGGGCGTGGCATCGCGGCTATGGCGCTCCCCCGCCATGGCCGCTATCGGCGCGGCATGACCAAGTACGGCCTGCTGCCCGAGGGCTTTCACGATCGCCTGCCTCCCTTCGCCGATGCCGCTGCGGCGGTGGAAGCGCGCGTGCTGGAGGCGGCACGGAGTCACGGCTATGAGCGGGTCGATCCGCCGCTCGCCGAATTCGCCGACGGACTGGCGGCGCGGCTGAAGGCGGGCGGGCTGCGCAACGCCGTGCGCTTCGTCGATCCGGTCAGCCAGACGACCATGGCGATCCGCCCCGACCTGACCGCGCAGGTGGCGCGGATCGCGGCGACCCGCATGGGCCATCATCCGCGCCCGGTGCGCCTGTCCTACGCCGGATCGGTGCTGGCGTTGCGCGCTTCCGCGCTCGCCCCCGGCCGCGAGCGGCGGCAGGTCGGCGCCGAACTGATCGGCCTCGATTCGATACCCGCCGCGCGCGAAGTCGTCGGCGTCGCCGTCGAAGGGCTGACCGCCGCGGGCGTCACCGGCGTCTCGATCGACTTCACGCTGCCCGACCTCGTCGACACGCTCGCCGCCGGGCCGCTGCCGGTCGCCGCCGACCGGATCGAGCGCCTGCGCGAGCGGCTGGATGCGAAGGACGCCGGGGGCGTCGCCGACATCGCTCCCGGCTATCTGCCGCTGATCGCCGCGGCGGGGCCGTTCGCCGATGCGGTGCAGCAGTTGCGCGCGTTCGACACGGATGGCGTGCTCGCCTCGCGTCTGGATGGCCTCGCGGACATCGCCGCGGCAATTCCAGCTGACGTCAGGCTGACGCTCGACCCGACCGAACGCCATGGCTTCGAATATCAGACGTGGCTCGGCTTTTCGCTGTTCGCCGCCGGCGCGCCGCGCGAGGTCGGCCGTGGCGGCACGTATCGCATCGTCCATGGCGATGGCGCGGAAGAGGTCGCGACCGGATTCTCGCTCTATGCCGATGCGATCGTCGCCACCACCGGACCGGCCGATCGTCGCCGCCTGTTCCTGCCGTTCGGCACGCCCGCCGAGGCGGGGGCGGCGATGCGCGCCGCCGGTTGGGTGACGGTCGCTGCATTGGGGCAGGGCGACACGCCCGAAGCGCAACTGGCGACGCACCTGTTCGTGGATGGCGAGGCGCGCGCGCTGTAACTTTACGGTGACATAGGGCCGCATCGGCGCTTACGTCGCGGTGGCGGCAATCCTGCCGTCGATCCAACGGGAGACAGCCATGTCGTTCAGCGATGTGTGCCTGTTCCTTGCGGCGCTTTTCGGCTTCGGCACCCTTCTTCTGAAGGTGGTCGAAGTGGCGCGTCGCGAATAGGTGCAACGGGCGGGGGACGCGCGGCAACGCGTCCCCCAAACGATTGAACCCCCGCCACGGCAATGGCGAGGGTTCATCCGACGGCAGAGCCGTGTCGTTCAGCGCGACAATAGATAGCGTATAGCTTGGCGCGGTGCAACTCGGCCACTCGCCGGTTGACCCGCCGCTCGCGTGCCAGTAGGCGCGCCCTCGCAATCAGGACCTGTTCGTGTGCCGAGTCCTGTCGAAGGGCGCACGGATCAACGCCGGCAGGCGGAGACCTGTATCCATGGCCAACGTAGCAGTCATCGGCGCGCAATGGGGCGACGAGGGCAAGGGCAAGATCGTCGACTGGCTCGCCGAGCGCGCCGACATGGTCGTCCGCTTCCAGGGCGGCCACAACGCCGGCCACACGCTCGTCGTCGGCGAGAACGTCTACAAATTGTCGCTGCTGCCGTCGGGCATCGTCCGCGGTACGCCGTCGGTGATCGGCAACGGCGTGGTGCTCGATCCCTGGGCGCTCAAGGCGGAGATCGAGCGGCTGGCGGCGCAGGGCGTGTCCGCCACGCCCGAGACGCTGCGCATCGCCGACACCTGCGCGCTGATCCTGCCGCTGCACCGCGACCTCGACGGGTTGCGCGAGGACGCATCCGGTGCGGGCAAGATCGGTACGACGCGGCGTGGTATCGGCCCGGCCTATGAGGACAAGGTCGGCCGTCGCGCGATCCGCGTCTGCGACCTTGCCCATCTCGACGAGCTCGGACCGCAGCTCGACCGGCTGCTCGCGCATCACGATGCGTTGCGCGCGGGGTTCAACGCCGCGCCGATCGACCGGGAGGGGCTGATCGCCGAGTTGCGGGACATCGCGGACTTCGTGCTGGCGTTCGCCAAGCCGGTATGGCGCGACCTCAACGAGGCCAAGGGGCGCGGCAAGCGCATCCTGTTCGAAGGGGCGCAGGGCGTGCTGCTCGACGTCGACCATGGCACCTATCCGTTCGTCACCTCGTCCAACACGATCGCCGGCACCGCGGCGGGCGGATCGGGGCTGGGGCCGGCGGCGGTCGGTTTCGTGCTCGGCATCGCCAAGGCCTATACGACGCGCGTCGGCTCGGGGCCGTTCCCGACCGAACTCGATGACGAGACCGGCGAGCGGCTCGGCCAGCGCGGCCATGAGTTCGGTACCGTCACGGGCCGCAAGCGGCGCTGCGGCTGGATCGACACGGTGCTGCTGCGTCAATCCGCCGCGGTCGGCGGGATCACTGGCATCGCGCTGACCAAGATCGACGTGCTCGACGGCTTCGAGCAGGTGAAGATCTGCACCGGCTATCGGCTGCGCGGGCAGGAGCTCGACTACTTCCCGGCGCATGCCGCCGACCAGGCGGCGGTCGAGCCGATCTACGAGGTGATGGAGGGCTGGCAGCAGTCGACCGCCGGTGCGCGCAGCTGGGCGGACCTGCCGGCGCAGGCGATCAAGTACATCCGCCGCGTCGAGGAACTGATCCGCTGCCCGGTCGCGCTCGTCTCGACCAGTCCGGAGCGCGAGGATACGATCCTGGTCCGCGATCCCTTCGCGGACTGATCGCGACGCGCACGAAAAAGCCGGGCGGCGCGTGCCACCCGGCCTTTTTCGCTGACGATCGAACCGCTTATTGCGGGGTCGTGGTGCCACCGGTGGTCGTACCGGTCGTGCCGCCCATCGTACCCGTCGTCGACGTGCCGCCCATCGTGCCGGTTGTGCCACCCATGGTGCCGGTGGTCGAACCCGTACCGGTGCCGGTGGTGCCGCCCATCGTGTCGGTGGTGCCGGTCGTGCCGGTGGTCGTGCCCGTCGTGGAGCCGGTCGAACCCGACGTGCTCGAGCTGCCGCGACGGCCGCGCTTGGTCGCCTTGCCCGACGTCGTCGTGCTGCCGGACGTGGTCGTCTGGTCGGTCGGCGAGGTGGTGGTCGACTGGCCGCCCATCGTGCCCATGGTGCTGCCCGAGGTGCTGCCAGTGGTCGAACCGGACGTGCCGCCGGTCGTCGTCTGTGCAAATGCTGCGGCCGGGATCAGCATGGCCGCTGCCATGATCGGAATGACCTTACGCATTGTTCTCTCCTGCAAATATTTGCCCGACCCCAACGGGTCGGAATGGAGAGGGTTCCAAAAGGTTAACGCTCAGCGGCCCGTTTGACCCCGGTGCAGCAACGCCTGGTCGGCCAGCACGAGCGCCATCATCGCCTCGACCACCGGCACGCCGCGGATGCCGACGCAGGGGTCGTGGCGCCCCTTGGTGGCGATGTCGGTCGCCTCTCCCGCGCGGTCGATGGTCTGCACCGGCGTCAGGATCGAGCTGGTGGGCTTGAACGCGACGCGCAGGCGGATCGGCTGGCCGGTGGCGATGCCGCCGGTGATCCCGCCCGCATGATTGGCGAGGAAATCGGGGCCGTCCGCGCCGGGCCGCATCGCATCGGCGTTAGCTTCGCCAGTCAGCGCCGCCGCGGCGAAGCCGTCGCCGATCTCGACGCCCTTGACCGCGTTGATTCCCATGCAGGCATGCGCGAGCTCGGCATCGAGCTTGGCGTAGAGCGGCGCCCCCCAGCCGGCGGGGACCCCCGTCGCCTCGCAGGCGACGACCGCGCCGAGCGACGATCCCGCCTTGCGGGCATTATCGACGAGCGCTTCCCAGCGTATCGCGGCGGCGGGATCCGGGCAGAAGAACGGGTTGCTGTCGATCGCGGCATCGTCGAACGCGGCATAGTCGATACCGTCGCCGCCGATCGCCTCCACCCAGCCACGGATGCGCACCTGCGGGATCACCGCGCGGGCCACTGCGCCGGCCGCGACGCGCGACGCGGTCTCGCGCGCCGACGACCGCCCGCCGCCGCGATAGTCGCGGAAGCCGTATTTGGCGTCATAGGCATAGTCGGCATGGCCCGGGCGATAGGCGAGCGCGACGTTCGAATAGTCCTTCGACCGCTGGTCGACGTTCTCGATCATCAGGCTGATCGGCGTGCCGGTGGTGCGCCCCTCGAACACGCCCGAGAGGATGCGGACCTGGTCGGGTTCGCGTCGCTGCGTGGTGAAGCGCGAGGTGCCGGGGCGCCGCTTGTCGAGCCACGGCTGGATGTCGCTTTCGGCGAGCGGAATGCCCGGCGGGCAGCCATCGACCACCGCACCGATCGCGGGGCCGTGGCTCTCGCCCCAGGTGGTGAAGCGGAACAGGTGGCCGAAGCTGTTGATGCTCATGCGGCGCGAGACGCCGCTCGGGTCATGTCGCCGCGCCCGGCAAGGATACCGGCGATCGAAATATCTTCATCGAGTTCGTCCCAGTGAAGGCCGCTGGGACTGATCTCCACCTGCTCGCGTGCCGCTGCAGAGCCGTGTAGCAGGCGGGGAAACCATGCAAGCGGAACACCGATCGTCCGCCCATCCTCCAGCCGGACCCACATCTGGTCTTCGTCGAACGTGACGCTAAGCGCCCGTGCCGAAATGGTCATGCCACGCTCCTTCAATTTCGGTCCGGCGCATTTCCACGATTTCGGCGATCCATCGCTGCGTGCGCGCATCGAAACCATGGTTATCTGCATAGACCACCTCCGGATAGAGCCAAAGCTTCGCATCCATACCGTCCTTGTAGACGTGGATGTGCAGCGGCTCCCGGGGATCGCCTTC
>JBKBTU010000083.1:0-2910 GCA_046290715.1 Sphingomonas sp.
AGCACGTTGATGCAATATTGGCCGAGGTAGATGCCGATCATCATCCGGCTGGCGAGCAGCCGTCGCACGTTGGCGAAGGTGAAGGTGCGCGGGCCGGCCCGTCCTTCTTCCATACGGACGAGGCCGCCGCCCGCTTCGATATGGTCGAGCTCGGCGCGGTTGATCGCGGGATGCCGTACCGGACTGTGGATGAAGCGCAGGAAGGCGAGCGCGGCGACGACGCCGAGCAGCCCCATCGCCCAGAACACCGACCGCCAGCCGAAGCTGTGCGCGAGCCAGCCCATCAGCGGCGCGAAGGCGACCAGCGAGAAATATTGCGCGCTGTTGAAGATCGCCGAGGCGGTGCCGCGCTCCGGCCCCGGAAACCAGGCGGCGACGAGACGCGCGTTGCCGGGGAAGGATGGCGCCTCGGCGAGGCCGACGAGGAAACGCAGCACGAACAGCGTCGCCACCGCCGAGACGAGGGGGAAGAGGCCGACGAACCCCTGCGCGGCTGTCATCAGCGACCACAGGGCGATCGCACCGGCATAGATGCGCTTGGTGCCGAACCGGTCGAGCAGCGCACCGCCCGGGATCTGCGCCAGTACATAGGCCCAGGCGAAGGCGGAGAGGATATAGCCGGTCTGCACCGGCGTCAGGCCGAGTTCGCCCGCGGCCTGCGTGCCGGCGATCGAGAAGGTCGCGCGGTCGGCATAGTTGATCGCGGTGATAAGGAAGATCAGCGCGATGATCCGGTGCCGCACCCGCGTCGGTCGCGCGGCGGGCTCGGCGGCCGGGGCGGCATCGGGGGCCTTGACGGCGGCGGCGGTCATCGGGCGCTCTCCTTGCGGCGGGACCCGTCTGGCGCGGGTTCGACGTCGAGACGCTAGCGGCGGGAGCGCGGGCGGTCCAAGTCGAAAAGCGGGATGATCCAGTCCCTTCGTGGCTGGATGGGATGGTGACACCCCGGCGTGTGCCCGCCCCCGATGTGTCCCCGCGAAGGCGGGGACCCAGGACTGGGCTCCCGCCTTCGCGGGAGCACAGAGGGGTGGCGGGTAGTAACGAAGGGGCGAGCTGCGGAACGATGCACGCGCGTCCATGCACGTCGCGCAACGATCGATGCCGGATTGAGGTTGGCGTTGCCGCCTTCCGCGGCGCTACCCCAGCCTGACAGAACCGACACCGGTCACGGCAGGTCGGGCGCAGACGAGGGGATCGATGATGGGCCTGTCCGGCATCCGTGGACTGAAGATCGTGCTGGGGCTGAGCACCGCCGCGATCGGACTGGCGGCGCTGCCCGCCGCGGCGCAGACGGCGCCCGAGACCAATGTCGAAAAGGCGAACCGCGCGCCCGGCAATCAACAGGATACCGCCAGCCCGCCGGCGTCGCCCGCGGTCGCGCCCGACACGTCGGTCGCCGATGCGCCGGCGCTCGACGACGGCGGCGCGCAGGACATCGTCGTCACCGGCTTCCGCGAGAGCCTGTCGAGCGCGATCAACATCAAGCGCAACCAGACCGCGACGGTCGACGTCATCAAGGCGGAGGACATCGCCGAATTCCCGGACCTCAACCTCGCCGAATCGTTGCAGCGCATCCCCGGCGTCGCGATCAGCCGGGTCAACGGCGAAGGCCGCAACATCTCGGTCCGCGGCCTCGGCCCGGACTATACCCGCGTGCGCATCAACGGCATGGAGGCGATCGGCACCACCGGCGGCACCGACAATTCGGGCGGCGTCAACCGCGGCCGCGGGTTCGACTTCAACATCTTTTCCTCCGACCTGTTCAACAGCCTCGCCGTCCGCAAGACGGCGACCGCGGATGTCGAGGAAGGCTCGCTCGGTGCGACGGTCGACCTCCAGACCTCGCGGCCGTTCGATTATAAGAAGCCGACCGCGGTGATCTCGGCGCAGGCGAGCTACAACGACCTCGCCCGCAAGGCGACGCCGCGATTCTCGGGCCTCGTCACCACCTCGACGGAGGACGGGCGCTTCGGCGTGCTGCTGTCGGTCGCCTATGAAGAGCGCAAGCTGCGCGAGGAAGGCGCCAACATCACCCGCTGGACCTATGGCGGGTTCAACGGCGGCTTCAATCCGGCCTCGACGCTCGCCGGCTACACGATTGGCCAGATCAACTACGGCGCGGCCGCGAACCAGACCGATTATGCAGGGCAGGCGCTGTTCCATCCACGCATCCCCGGCCTCGTCAGCTATGCGATCGACCAGAAGCGCCTCGGCGCGGCGGGATCGGTGCAGTTCCAGCCTACGCCCGCCACGCTGATCTCGATCGACGGCCTCTATTCGCGGCTCGACGGCAGCCGCGCCGAGCGCCAGATCCAGGCGATCAGCTTCAGCCGCTCCGGCACCGGCAAGCCGCAGACGATCATCCGCTCGGGGACGGTCGATGCGAACCGCAACATCATCAGCGGCACCTTCGACAATGTCGACGTGCGCTCGCAGAGCCGCTTCGACATCCTGCGCACCGATTTCTACCAGGCGACCGCCAATCTCGACCAGAAGTTCGGCGAGGCGGTGAAGTTCGTCGGCGAGGTGGGCTACGCCAAATCCGCCTTCACCAACCCGACGCAGACGACGGTGACGATCGACGCGGTCAATTCGAACAACTTCTATTACGATTTCTCGACGCGCTTCCCGACGATCCGCCCCGGCTTCGACGTCACCAACGCCGGCAACTTCACCTTCACCAACGGCAATTCCGAAGTGCGCGTCCGGCCGCAGACGGTCGACAACAGCTTCAAGACCGCCAAGGGCTATCTCGAATGGACGGTGAGCCCGATCGTCAAGCTGAAGGCGGGGCTCGACTGGCGCGAGTTCAACTATGCCTCGACCGAGGGGCGCCGCAACGCCGGCGAGACGGTGGTGCAGACGCTGACTCCGGCGCAGCTCGCGGCGGCGACGACGCTCTATTCGGGG
>JBKBTU010000083.1:3009-10011 GCA_046290715.1 Sphingomonas sp.
TGCCGAACGGCACGCCGACCGCGTGGGTGGTGCCGGACATCGACAAGTTCGCCGCGCTCTACAACATCTATACCGATCCGCTCTACGCGGTCGGGCGGCTCGACAATGCGACGGCGCGGGGGTCGTATATCACGGTGCGCGAACGCGATACCGGCGCCTGGGGGATGACCGAGTTCAACCTCGCCGATGCCGGGATCCGGCTGCGCGGCGATGCGGGCGTGCGCTACGTCCACACCAACCAGCTGTCGACCGGCTATACCGGGGTCGGCGCGTCGGTCGCGCTGATCAGCGCGGAGCGCAGCTACAACCGCTGGCTGCCGTCGGCGAACCTCGTCTACGACATCACCGACACGCTGCTGATCCGCCTGGGCGCCGCCAAGACGCTGGCGCGCGCCGGCATCGCCTCGCTGACGCCGGGCGGCAACCTCAACATTTCGGGCGGCAACCGCGGCTTCAGCTCGGGCAACCCGGACCTCAAGCCCACCGAATCGACCAACATCGATGCCAGCCTCGAATGGTACCCGACCAAGGGCGCGGTCTATGCGGTGTCGGCGTTCCAGAAGGACATCGGCACCTTCGTCCAGACGCTGAGCGTCAACGTGCCGTTCGCCGACCTCGGCCTGCCCGCCTCGCTGCTCGCCGGCAGCGCCGCCTCGCCGAACGACGTCTTCACCGTCACCCAGCCGGTCAATTCGAACGGCGGCAAGCTGCGCGGGTTCGAGGTGAACGTGCAGCAGCCCTTCACCTTCCTGCCCGGTTTCCTTCGCGATTTCGGCGTGCTGCTGAACTACACCCGCGTCGAATCGAACATCAAATACCTCCTCTCCGCCACCAGCACCGCGACCGTCACCCAACCGCTGGTCGGCCTGTCGAAGAACGCCGCCAACGCGACGCTCTATTACGAGACCAAGCGCTTCTCGATCCGCGGTTCGCTCGCCTATCGCTCCAAGTATCTGACCGCGGTGCCGGGGACGGAAGGCAACAGCTACAACGGCACCAACGAGACGACCAACGTCGACGCGCAGATCAGCTACAACCTCACCGACGCGCTGAAGCTGAGCCTCGAGATGATCAACCTGACCGATCAGTTCAACGACCAGTATGTCGATGCCACCAACCGGCTCAACGTGCTGACGCACAGCGGGCGGCAGTTCATCCTGGGCGCGCGCTACGCGTTCTGACGGTGAAGTGCGGTGCCCGCCCGCACCCCCGCCCGGCCGCCCATAGCGTGTCCTGGATGGGTGGCCGGGCGGGGGAGCGGGCTGGCACCGCCTCCAAGATCAGCGGACTGCCAGTTCGGCATGCGCGACGCCCTGTAAGGCGACGGCGAGTTCGGGTGACAGCCCCAGCTCATCGGCGGCGCGCTCACCACGGCCCAGGCTGCGCGGGTCGACGCCGGTGATCGCGCCGAAGACGACCAGCGCCTCGAGATAATAGCCCGCGGTGCTGGCGTGATACTGGTCGTAGGACCAGAGGTTCGCCTGGCCGAAGGCGGTGCCGTCATACGGGTCGGGATCGGCGACCCCGGCGGCGAAGGCGCGGTTCCATGCCTGGCCGACGGGAATCACGCCGGAGACGGCGCGATTGGTCCGGCGAGCGCGATCGGCGGCGAGGCGCAGGTCGTCCGCCATCGCCGCGATCGGGCGGCCGTACCAATGGCCGCCGGGCTGGTAGGTCTGGTCGGCGCGACTCCAGGTCGCCATCAGCTCGACGCGCACGGCATGGTTGCGCGCCCGGAACAGCGCGGCGAGCTGTCCGGCGGCGCGGATGTAGCGGGTCGGATCGCCGGGCCGCTCGCGATCGAGCGTGCTGAATTCCTGCAGGACGACGACGTCCCACGGCCGGTCGATGAGGTGGCGGCGCTGTTCGTAGTGGAAGGCGAGGCTCTGGCCGCCCTGCGTCTCGAGGCTGACCGCGTAGCGCAGGCCCGCCTGTTCGGTGAACGCCTTGAACAGCGCCGGTACCCCGCCATAGCCCGCGCCGGTGAGGTCGGTGACGCGGTCGGCATGCCAGTTGCGCACCGCCGAATGCGCGCCCTGCGTGAAGCTGTTGCCGACGAACAGGATCGTCCGCGGGGCGGCAAGCGTGGCGGGCGGGCGCTGGGCTTGCGCGCCCGATGCGCCGGCCGCCGCCAGCAGCATCGCGAGGATCAGCCGTCGCATCGTGTCGCACTCCCTGTTCGATCTGGGGTCCCGTATCGGATTGCAGGCGGGGATGGCCAGAGGATCGTCGCGGGGTGTTCCATGAGGACAAAGCCTGTCCGGCCTTCGCGAAACCTTGGTGAACGTCCGTTCGTCATGCCGGACTTGTTCCGGCATCCACCGCGCCGCGAAGTCGCGGAGTGTTGATCTCGCGGCACTGTGGACCCCGGAACAAGTCCGGGGTGACGAAGGGTGGTAGGCGAGCGAATGGACTGTCCCGGCCGTTGCGGCTGCGGCCTCGAGCGACGTGGCTTGAACCACAACGGGTCGGTTTGAGATCCGATATGATCCCCCGCGCCTGGAGGCGTAGGCGCGCACCGGTGGCGCCGCATCGCGAAATCGCTACAGAGCGCGCGATGCTGCACTTCTATCGCGACGATCTCGCCCGGCTGGAGGGGGCCGACCGGTTGCGGCGGCTGGTGCCGCGGCGGGGCGCCGATTTCGCGTCCAACGACTATCTCGGGCTCGGCAGCTCGCAGCGGATGCGGGACGCCGTCGCGGCGGCGCTCGACCGCGGCGTCGGCATCGGATCGGGCGGATCGCGACTGCTGCGCGGCAACGATCCCGAGCACGAAGCGCTGGAGGCGGAGGCGGCGGCGCATTTCGGCAGCGAGGCGGCGCTGTACTTCGCGACCGGCTATGCCGCCAACGTCGCCGCCTTCGCGACGCTGCCGCAGCCGGGCGACCTGATCGTCCACGATGCCCTGGTCCATGCCAGCGCGCATGACGGGATGCGGCTGTCCCGCGCGCCGCGCGTGGCGGTGCCGCACAACGACGTCGGTGCGTTCGAGGATGCGATCCGCGGCTGGCGCGCCGATGGCGGCACCGGCACGCCGTGGATCGCGGTCGAGAGCCTCTATGGCATGGACGGCGACCGCGCGCCGCTCGCCGCGTTCGCCGCACTGGCCGAGCGGCACGACGCGATGCTGCTGATCGACGAGGCGCATGCGACGGGCGTGTTCGGCCGCGCCGGACGCGGGCTGGCGGAGGCGCTTCACGATCGCGAGTCCGTGGTGACGCTGCATACCTGCGGCAAGGCGCTGGGGGCGCAGGGCGGGCTGCTCTGCCTGCCGCGCGTATTGCGCGACATGCTGGTCAACCGGGGGCGCGGCTTCGTCTTCTCGACCGCGCCGTCGCCGCTGCTCGCCGCGGCGGTGCGCGAGGCATTGCGCTGCCTGACCGACGAGCCCGATCGGCAGGCGCGGCTGTGGGCGCTGGTGGCGGCGGCGGAAGCGGCGCTCGGCATCGCGACGGGATCGCAGATCCTGCCGGTGATCGTCGGCGAGGACCGCGCGGCGGTGGCGCTCGCGGAGCGGGCGCAGGCGGCGGGGTATGACGTGCGCGCGATCCGGCCGCCGACGGTGCCGGCGGGGACGGCGCGGCTGCGCGTGTCGATCACGCTCAACGTCGACGAGGCCGCGATCGCCGGATTGGGAGGGGTGCTGGCATGAGCAGGACGATCGTGGTGACGGGGACGGATACCGACGTCGGCAAGACGGTATTCGCCGCCGCGCTCGCCGCGGCGCTGGGTGCGACCTATTGGAAGCCGGTGCAGGCCGGGCTGGAAGAGGGTGGCGACGGCGAGGCGGTGCGGCGGCTCGGCGTCGCGCATGTGCTGCCCGAGGCGTATCGGCTGACGACGCCCTGCTCGCCGCATCGCGCCGCGGCGATCGACGGGGTGAGAATCGATCCCGACCGGCTCGCGCTGCCGGCGGTCGACGGACCGCTGGTGGTCGAAGGCGCAGGAGGCGCCTTGGTGCCGCTGTCGGACGATCTGCTCTACGCCGACCTGTTTGCGCGCTGGGGGGCGCCGGTGGTGCTGGTCGCGCGCACCGCTTTGGGGACGATCAATCACAGCCTGCTCTCGATCGAGGCGCTGCGCGCGCGCGGGGTGCCGATCCTGGGCATCGCGTTCAACGGCGATCGGCAAGAGGACAGCGAGGCGACGATCGCGCGGATCGGCAAGGTGCGGCGGCTGGGGCGCCTGGAGCGCGTCGCGTCGCTCGATGCCGACAGCCTCGCCGCGGCGTTCGCCGCCGGTTTCGCGCACGAGGATTTCGCATGAGTTCGCCGATCTGGCACCCCTTCACCCAGCATGCGCTCGGCGAGCCGATCCCGACGGTGGTGCGCACCGAAGGCGCGGCGCTGTTCACCCGCGACGGGCGGCGGATCGTCGATGCGATCTCGAGCTGGTGGGTGACGACGCACGGCCATCGCAACCCGCGGATCATGGCGGCGATCGCCGATGCCGCGGCGCGGATGGACCAGATCATCTTCGCGGGCTGGAGCCACGAGGCGGCCGAGGCGGTGGCGGCGGGGCTGTTGCGGCTGATGCCGGCCGCGCTGACGCGGGTGTTCTTTTCCGATTCCGGGTCGACCGCGGTCGAGGTCGCGCTGAAGATGGCGCTGGGTTACTGGCTCAACCGGGGCGAGCCGCGGCACCGCATCCTGGTGCTGGAGCATGGCTATCACGGCGATACGATCGGTGCGATGTCGGTCGGTGCGCGCGGCGTGTTCAACCAGGCCTATGCGCCGTTGCTGTTCGATGTCGCGACCATCCCCTTTCCCGTGGCGGGCGCGGAGCAGGCGACGCTGGATGCGCTGGAGGCGGCGTGCCGCGAGGCGCCGGCGGCGCTGATCGTCGAGCCGCTGATCGTCGGGGCGGGGGGGATGCTGACCTATCCGGCGTGGGTGCTCAGCGAAATGCGGGCGATCTGCGCGCGCCACGGCGTGCTGTTCGTCGCCGACGAGGTGATGACCGGCTGGGGGCGCACCGGCACGTTGCTCGCGTGCGAACAGGCGGGCGTGGTGCCGGACATCCTCTGCCTGTCGAAGGGCTTGACCGGGGGCGCGGTGCCGCTCGCGGTGACGATGGCGAGCGAGCCGATCTACGCCGCGCATCTGAGCGAGGATCGCGCGCGGATGTTCTTCCACTCGTCGAGCTACACCGCCAACCCGATCGCCTGCGCGGCGGCGGCGGCGAATATCGCGATCTGGGAGGAGGAGCCGGTGCTGGCGCGCGTCGCCGATCTGGGTGCGCGGCAGGCGGCGCGGCTGGCGGGCCTGTCCGGCGTGCGCGAGGCGCGGGCGCTGGGGACGATCACCGCGGTCGAACTGGGGCGCGAGGGGGCGGATTATCTGTCGGCGTTGGGGCCGCGCTTGCTGGCGTTCTTCGGCGCGCGCGACCTGCTGCTGCGGCCGCTCGGCAACACGGTGTACGTGATGCCGCCCTATTGCATCGACGATGCCGATCTCGACGCGATCTATGCCGCGATCGGAGAGGCGGCGGCGAGCGTCTGAACGCCGAATCGCGCCGTACCGGTCTTTCCAAAGTTTGCGAAGTTGACGGCACGTCCCCCTCGCATGCGGGGGGTGCGATATTCGAACCGGGATGGGGAAAGGCGCAGCGATGGGGCGCGCATGCGGCATGGCGCCGGGCTGGCACGGATCGTCCAACAGCACCAAACGGTTTGTGGGTCAGTGCCCCTCCTCTCGTCATCCCGGCGAACGCCGGGATCCATGGTCAGCGCGCCATCGGCGGTGGCGCGCACCCATCGGCCGCTCGCCTCCATGGATCCCGGCGTTCGCCGGGATGACGGATGTTTGGGGCGGCGTGAACCCTATTCGACGAAGTCCGCGACGGTGACGCGCCGGCCGCGGAGGAAGGCGTCGGCGACGTGGCGCAGGGGGGCGATGTCGACGTCGCTGGTGCCTGCGCGGACGATCTCGGCGAAGCGGCGGTAGAGGCCGGCATATTCGCCGTGCAACGCGTCGGCCTGCGCGGGTTCGCTGCCGTCGGGCAGCACGAGCCGCGCGCCGCCGTCGTGCAGCGTCAGCGTGCCGCGGTCGGTGTCGACGACGATGTCCCAGCTTTGCGGGCCGGTTTGCAGGAAGTCGAAATCCGCCGCGATGGGCACGCCGGCATCGTCGGTGAAGGCGAGCCGCGCGGCGATCGGCGCGTCGCGGTTGGCGGGAAAATCGAGCTCGGCGTCGGTGATGAAGAACGGCCGCGGCAGGATGCGGGTGACGATCGACAGCGCGTTGATGCCGGGGTCGAACACCCCGAAGCCGCCGGCATCGAGGATCCAGCTCTGCCCCGGATGCCAGACGCGGATGTCCTCGCGCCACGAGACGGTGACACGCTCGATCCGCGCGTCGGCGAGGAAGGCGCGGGCGGGCTCGACGCCGGGGGCGTAGCGCGAATGCCAGCTGGCGAAGAGGCTGATCCCCGCCGCATCGGCGGCGGCCTGCAGTTGCGCGACCTCGGCGAGCGTCGCGCCGGGCGGCTTTTCGAGGAAGACGTGCCAGCCCTGCGCGATCGCCTGCGCGGCGATGGCGCGGCGGACCTGCGGCGGGGTGCAGAGCGCGACCGCGTCGACGGGCACGCCGCTCGCGATCAGTTCGCCCAGATCGTGGAAGTGCGGCACGCCGTCGACGCCCTCGCCATGGCGGCTGACGGTGGCGGCGAGCGCGATATCGGCGTTGCCGTGGATCGCGGGGACGTGCTGGTCGTGCGCGATCTTGCCCATCCCGACGAGTGCGAGGCGGATCGGTTCGCTCATAGCGGCTTCACCGTCACGGGCGCGGGCGCGGCGGTGGCGAGCGGGTTGCGCAGCGGCAGCGTGAAGGGTGCGGCCTCGATCACGAAGCGGTCGCCGGCCTGCGTCTGCACGCCGTCGGCGCACGACAGCGTCGCGGTGCCGAAGAAATGGACGTGGACGTCGCCCGGCCGGCGGAAGGCGGCATATTTGAAATGATGGTGTTCGAGGTTGGCGAGGCTGTGCGACATGTTCGCCTCGCC
>JBKBTU010000084.1:0-9888 GCA_046290715.1 Sphingomonas sp.
CCATCACCGGCGTCTCGCCCGCGGGGTTCATGTCCATGAACTCGTCGCGCCGCTCCCAGGGGGATTCCCGGACCAGCTCGTAGCCGATGCCCTTTTCGCCGAGCAGCAGGCGCACCTTGCGGCTGAACGGACACAGGGGGAATTGATAAAGCTGCCACATACACAGGCCTGTAGGGCATGGCGGGGGGCAAGGTGAAGCCGTTGCGTTCGGCGGCGCGTTCTATAAATTGACTGGCATCGTTCTAGAAGGCGAACGCCATGGGCATCAATATCAAGCACGACGCATATGAGCAGGCCATCCGCGAGCTGGCGGCTAACCGCGGACTGTCGCTGACGGATGCGATCGGCATGGCCGTGTGCAATGAATTGGAGCGGGATCGCGAAGCGGAACGCAAGGCCGACTTCATCCAGCGGGTACGAGAGGTCCAGGCCGCCGTTGCAGCGATGCCCGTCTTGGATCCACGGCCCTATCGCGAGATGCTGTACGGCGAAGACGGTCTCCCCAATTGATCGTTGCCGACACTTCGGCCTTTGCTGCCGTGATATTCCAAGAGGCCGACGCGGATCGTTACGCCGAGGTGCTCGCCGATAGCGTCACCGTCATAGTCCCGGCGCCGAGTGCGCTGGAGCTGCGTCTCGTGTTATGCCGCCGGCTCGGCCGAGCGGCCATGACGCTGGCGGATCCACTTCTATCGGCACCGTCGATCCGGGTGGTCGAATGGAACGTGGCGCACCTGCCGCTGGCGATCGATGCGCTCGCGCGCTTCAGCGGGCGTCCCGCACGCCTCAACTTCGGCGACTGCATGGTCTATGCCGTTGCGAAAGCGCTCGACGCTCCCCTCCTCTACAAGGGCGAGGATTTCGCGCGGACCGATATCCGGTCCGCGCTGTAACCCCTACTCCGCCGCCACCGCCTCGACGCTGTCGTCGAGCGGGTGGGTCTGGCGCGACAGCATTTCCTTCGGGATCACCTGCCAGAAATCGCCAGCGACGCGATCCCAATCGGCGAGCAGGCCCTTCGACCACTTGCTGTCGGTGGCGCCCGCATGCCGCTCGATCAGCGCCTTCAGCACCCCCTCCCAATGTGCGGAGGCGAGGCGCTGCCAGACGATGCTCTCCGGATTGGCGCGGGCGGTGAACTCGCCGTCGGGATCGTAGACGAAGGCCATGCCGCCGGTCATGCCCGCCCCGAAGTTCTGACCGACCTTGCCGAGCAGCACCGCGACGCCGCCGGTCATATATTCGCAGCCGTTGGCGCCGCAGCCCTCGACGACGACGGTCGCGCCGGAATTGCGGACCGCGAATCGCTCGCCCGCCTGCCCAGCGGCGAGCAGCGTGCCAGAGGTCGCGCCATAGAGGCAGGTGTTGCCCGCGATCGTATTGTCCTGGCTGGCGAGCGGCGAGGAGACGGCAGGCCGCAGGACGATGGTGCCGCCCGACAACCCCTTGCCGACGTAATCGTTGGCGTCGCCGAACACCTCGAGCGTGATGCCCTTGCACAGGAAGGCGCCGAGCGACTGACCCGCCGAGCCGCGCAGGCGCACGGTGACATGCCCGTCGGCAAGCTTGCTCATCCCGAAGCGCCGCGTGATCTCGCTCGACAGCCGCGTACCGACCGCGCGGTGCGTGTTGCGCACCGAATAGGTGAGCTGCATCTTCTCGCCACGGCTGAACACGGCGGCGGCATCCTTGATGATCTGCGCATCGAGGCTGTCCGGCACGTCGTTGCGGAAGGTGCTGAGCGAGAAGCGTCGCTCGGCGTCGGTCGCATCGACCTTGGCGAGCACCGGGTTGAGGTCGAGGTCGTCGAGATGCTCGGCCCCGCGGCTGACCTGTCGGAGGAATTCCGTCCGGCCGATCACCTCGTCGAGGCTGCGCACGCCGAGCCGCGCCAGGATGTCGCGCACCTCCTCGGCGATGAAGGTCATCAGGTTGATGACCTTTTCGGGCGTGCCGACGAACTTCTCGCGCAACGCCGGGTCCTGCGTGCAGACGCCGACCGGGCAGGTGTTCGAATGGCACTGGCGCACCATGATGCAGCCCATCGCGACCAGGCTCAACGTACCGATGCCGAATTCCTCGGCGCCCAGGATCGCTGCGATGACGATGTCGCGCCCGGTCTTGAGCCCGCCGTCGGTGCGCAGCCGCACCCGGCCGCGCAGGCCGTTGAGGGTGAGCACCTGATTGACCTCGCTGAGGCCCATCTCCCACGGCGTACCGGCGTATTTGACGCTGGTCTGCGGGCTCGCGCCGGTGCCGCCGACATGGCCGGCGACGAGGATCACGTCGGCATGCGCCTTGGCGACGCCCGCCGCGACGGTGCCGATGCCGGACGAGCTGACCAGCTTGACGCAGACGCGCGCGCGCGGGTTGATCTGCTTCAGGTCGTAGATCAGCTGCGCCAGATCCTCGATCGAGTAGATGTCGTGGTGCGGCGGCGGGCTGATGAGCGTCACGCCCGGCGTCGCATGGCGCAGCTTGGCGATGAATTCGGTCACCTTGAAGCCGGGCAGCTGCCCGCCCTCGCCGGGCTTCGCACCCTGCGCGACCTTGATCTCGATCTCCTCGCAGGCGTTGAGATATTCGGCGGTGACGCCGAAGCGGCCGCTCGCGATCTGCTTGATCGTCGAATTGGCGTTGTCGCCGTTCTCGTACGGCGTGAAGCGCTTGACGTCCTCGCCGCCCTCGCCCGACACCGCCTTGGCGCCGATCCGGTTCATCGCGATCGCCAGCGTCTCGTGCGCCTCCGGCGACAGCGCGCCCAAGGACATGCCCGGCGTCACGAAGCGCTTGCGGATCTCGGTGATCGCCTCGACCTGGTCGACCGGCACGCCTTCGTTGGGGAAGTTGAACTGCAGCAGGTCGCGCAGATAGACCGGCGGCAGGTCGGCGACGCCACGGCTGAACTGCAGGTAGCTCGTATAGCTGTCGGTCGACACCGCCGTCTGCAACAGGTGCATCAGCTGCGCGGAATAAGCGTGGGTCTCGCCGGTATGGCGCTGGCGATAGAAGCCGCCGATCGGCAGCGTCGCGACGCCCTCGTCCCAGGCCAGTTCGTGGCGGACATAGGCGCTATAGTGCAGCGAGTTGTAGCCTTCGCCGCTGATCTTCGCCGGCATGCCCGGGAAGAGGTCGTTGACGAGGCTGCGGCTGAGCCCGACCGCCTCGAAATTATAGCCGCCGCGATAGGAGGAGATCACCGCGATCCCCATCTTGCTCATGATCTTGAGCAATCCCTCCTCGATCGCATGACGGTGCCGCTTGAGGCATTCGTCCAGCGACAGGTCGCCGAACAACCCGCGCGCCTGCCGGTCGACGATCGCCGCCTCGGCGAGATAGGCGTTCACCGTCGTCGCGCCGACGCCGATCAGCACCGCATAATAATGCGTGTCGAGGCACTCGGCCGAGCGCACGTTGATCGAGGCATAGGAGCGCAGGCCCCGGCGGACGAGGTGCGTATGCACCGCCGCCGCCGCCAACACGCCGGCGATCGCGATCCGGTCTTCCGACACGTGTTCGTCGGTCAGGAACAATTCGCTCTTGCCCTGCCGCACCGCCTGCTCCGCCTCGTTGCGGATGCGCTGGATCGCGGCGCGCAGCTTTTCGGGGCCACCCTCGGCATCGAAGGTGCAGTCGATCTCGGTCGCGGTGCGCGCGAAATGCGCGCGCAGCCGCGCCCAATGCTGGCCGGTCAGCACCGGCGAATCGAGCACCAGCACGCGATCGCGCTGGTCCTCGGTATCGAGGATGTTGGCGAGATTGCCGAACCGCGTCCTGAGGCTCATCACGTAGCGCTCGCGCAGCGGATCGATCGGCGGATTGGTGACCTGGCTGAAGTTCTGGCGGAAGAACTGGCTGATGAGCCGCGGCTTGTCGCTGATCACCGCCAGCGGCGTGTCGTCGCCCATCGAGCCGACCGCTTCCTTGCCGGTCTCGACCATCGGCGACAGGATCAGCTCCATGTCCTCGAGCGTCTGCCCGGCGGCGACCTGCCGGCGGGCGAGCATCGCACGGTCGTACCGTACCACCGCGTCCGCCACGTCGGGCAGGTCGTCGAGCGTGTGGAATTCGCCGATCATCGCGGGATAGTCGTGCTCCGCGGCGATCCGGTCCTTGACCTCGCGATCGCCCAGTACGCGCCCCTCCTCGAGGTCGACGGCGATCATCTGCCCCGGCCCCAGCCGGCCCTTGGCGACGATCGTCGATTCGGGCACCACGACCATGCCGCTTTCGGACCCGACGATCAGCAGCCCGTCCGAGGTCTGCGTGTAGCGCAGCGGCCGCAGCGCGTTGCGGTCGACGCCGCCCACCGCCCAGCGCCCGTCAGTCATCGCCAGTGCGGCGGGGCCGTCCCACGGCTCCATCACCGAGGCGAGATAATTGTACATCGCGGCATGGTTCGCCGGCGTGTCGGCGCCGGTCGCTTCGGGGACCAGCATGATCTTGGCGGTCGGCGCGTCGCGCCCCGAGCGGCAGATCGCCTCGAATACGGCGTCCAGCGCCGCGGTGTCGGACGCACCGGCCGGGATCACCGGCTTGATGTCCTCCGAATTGTCGCCGAACGCCAGGCTCGCCATCCGGATCTCGTGGCTGAGCATCCAGTTCTTGTTGCCGCGGACGGTGTTGATCTCGCCGTTATGCGCGAGGCAGCGGAACGGCTGCGCCAGCCACCATTGCGGAAAAGTGTTGGTCGAATAGCGCTGGTGGAAGATCGCGACGCGGCTCTCGAAGCGCTGGTCCTGCAGGTCCGGATAGAAGACCGACAGCGATTCGGCGAGGAACAGCCCCTTGTAGACGATCGAGCGGCACGACAGCGAACAGACGTAGAATCCCTGGATCTGCGCCGCGATCACCCGCTTCTCGATCCGCCGGCGGACGAGATAGAGGTTCTTCTCGAACTCCGCCGCCGACACGTCGCCCGGCAGCGGACCGGCGATCATGATCTGCTCGATCTCGGGCCGCGTCGCCTGTGCCTTGAGGCCGATCACCGACACGTCGACCGGCACCTGCCGCCAGCCGTAGATGGTGTAGCCCGCCTCGATGATCGCGCTCTCGACGATCGTGCGGCAGCTTTCCTGCGCGCCGAGATCGGTGCGCGGCAGGAAGATCATGCCGACCGCGAGCCGGTTCGGGAGCACCTTGTGGCCGCTCGCGACGACCGCATCGTCGAAGAAGCGGTGCGGCAGATCGATGTGGATGCCGGCGCCGTCGCCGGTCTTGCCGTCGGCGTCGACCGCGCCGCGGTGCCACACCGCCTTCAGCGCATCGACCGCCGACTGGACGACCCGGCGCGAGGCCCTGCCATCGGTTGCGGCGACCAGGCCGACGCCGCAGGCATCCCCTTCGCTGTCGGGACGATACATGCCGTGTTCGGCGAGCCAAGCGCGCTGATCGGTCTTCATCGGGTCGGTCGCGGCGGTCACTTCGACGCCTCCTTCTTCTTGACGGGCGGCAGGTGCTTGGTGGCGGCCTCGACCTTAGCCATCAGCGCCGGCATGCCCTGCACCATCTTCGGGATGAAGGACTGCATGGCCTTCATCATGTCTGGGTTGGCCATCAGCGTCATTGATTCGGCAGCGTAGATGCGACCGCTCGGCGTATCGAAAAAGCGATGCAGGTCACCGAGCTGCTCCACGGTGAACCGCCGCGCATAGGCGTTGGCCAAAGCTACGCGCACCTCCGGCTCCACTTCGGACATCAGGTCGGTTATGCCATCTGTCATCACCCGCATGGTGATGCGCATCCGTTCATCGAATGCAGGGTCCTGCTGTGCGGCAAGCTGGCGCAATGTCTTGCCCGCGGTCGCCGGGTCCGTCTTGGCGTCGACGCCCAGATCGGCGGGTTTCAAGTCGTACATCCCGGCAAGGCTGCCGCTGACGACCTGATCCATCGTCGCGCGCATGATACGGGCATAGGTGCCGAGCGGCCAGACTTGGTCGATGACGACCTTGGCCGCGGCCAGCCGTGCCGGATCGATTGCCACGACGGCTGGAGCGGTCTGGGTCTGTGTCTGAGCCGCCGCCGGAGCGGGGGCCGCGAGCAGCGCGGCAGTGAGGAACAGGGACGGGATCACGCCGCGACCCTTCCCGCCTTCGCCCTCGCCTTCAGCCACTTGTGCATCGTGCGGGCGACGTCGCGTCCGTCGCGGATCGCCCAGACGACGAGGCTCGCGCCACGAACGATGTCTCCGGCCGCGAACACGCCGTCGAGGCTGGTCATCAGCGTCTTGCCGTCGACCAGCACGGTGCCCCAGCGGCTGACCCCCAATTCGGGCGCGCCGAACAGCGCCGGCAGGTCCTCTGCATCGAAGCCCAGCGCCTTGACGACGAGATCGGCCTTCAGCGTGAAGTCGCCGCTCGGGTCGGGCTCGGGCGCGCGGCGGCCGCTCGCGTCGGGCGCGCCGAGGCGCATCTTGCGCGCCCGCACGGTGCCGTCCGCGTCGAAAGCGGCGGGAGCGGAGAGCCAGACGAACTCGGCGCCCTCCTCCTCGGCGTTGGTCACCTCGCGCTGGCTGCCGGGCATGTTGGTGCGATCGCGCCGGTAGAGGCATTTGACGCTCGCCGCGCCCTGGCGGATCGCGGTGCGCACGCAGTCCATCGCAGTGTCGCCGCCGCCGATCACGACGACGTGCTTGCCTGCCGCATCGAGCTCGCCGGTGTCGAACGCGGGCACCGCATCGCCGAAGCCCTTGCGGTTCGATGCGATCAGATAGTCGAGCGCCGCCACGACGCGACCGTCATCGCCGCCCGCCACATCGAGCGCACGGGCGCGGTAGACGCCGGTCGCGATCAGCACCGCGTCGTGCTGCCGGCGCAGGTCGTCGAGGCTCGCCTGATCGCCGACGCTGAACCCTTCGTGGAAGACGATGCCGCCGGCCTTCAGCCGCTCGACGCGGCGCATCACCACCGGCTTTTCCAGCTTGAAGCCCGGAATCCCGTAGGTCAGCAGCCCGCCCGCGCGATCATGCCGATCGTAGACATGGACATCATAGCCATGGCCGCGCAGATATTCCGCGGCGGTGAGACCGGCCGGCCCTGCACCGATCACCGCGATCGACTGGCCACGCGCAGGACCCGGCACGAGCGGCTCCACCCACCCCTCTTCCCAGGCGGTGTCGGTGATGAACTTCTCGACCGACCCGATCGTCACCGCGCCGTGGCCGGTGAATTCGATCACGCAATTGCCCTCGCACAACCGGTCCTGCGGGCAGATCCGGCCACAGATCTCGGGCATCGTCGAGGTCGCATTGCTGAGCTCGTACGCCTCGCGCAGCCGCCCTTCCGCCGTCAGCCGCAGCCAGTCGGGAATGTGGTTGTGCAGCGGGCAATGCACAGAGCAATAGGGCACGCCGCATTGCGAGCAGCGGCCGGCCTGATCCTCCGCAGCGGGCGGGGCATAGCGGGCGGCAATCTCCCGGAAATCGTCCGCGCGATCGGCCGCAGCCCGCTTCGCAGGATAAGCCTGCTCGCGCCCTACGAATTTCAGCATAGAATCGTTCGCCATACCCGCCTCCGCAAAGCCGGATATTGCTTTCACGTGCGTATGTCACGTCAAAAACACGATATAGGTAGCTTTTGCTTACCTATTATTGCGTCTAATTCGAGGCAGGTCCGGTATCGCGCTCTCCAAACGGGATTTTTTGTTCCGAAACGGTATCAATGCATCGACAAGGCTACGAGCGCAATCGCCCCGGCGGCGATCCGGTACCAGGCGAACGGGCCGAACCCATGACGACCCACGATACCGACGAACCATCGGACGACGAGCAGCGCCACCACGAACGAGACGACGAAACCCACCGCGATCTCGATCGGACCGACGCTACCGCCGCTGCGGATCGCATCCAGGTGTCCGGCGGTTTCGACCACGCTCGCGCCGAGCATCGTCGGGATGGCGAGGAAGAAGCTGAACTCCGCCGCAGTACGCCGTTCCACGCCCAGCGACAGCGCGCCGAGAATCGTCGCCCCCGAGCGGCTGACGCCGGGGATCATCGCGAGACACTGGATGATGCCGACGCCGAGCGAGGTCTTGGCCGGCACGGCGGCGATGCCGCGCACCGTGCCGGGCTTCACCAGCCGCTCGATCACCAGGATCGCGATGCCGCCGACGATCAACGCCACCGCGACGACCTTGGGCTGGAGCAGCAGCGCCTCGATATGCTTCTTGGCGAGGACCCCGATCACCGCGGCGGGGATGAAGGCGATCAGCAGGTTGCGGACGAAGCGGAGCGAGCCCTCGTCGCGGCGGACCAGCCCGCTCAGCACCGTCCAGAAGGTGCGCCAGTAGAGCACCACCACCGCAAGGATCGCGCCCAATTGGATGACGATGTTGAACAATTGCCAGCGCGCATCGTCGTAGCCGAGCAGCGCTCCCGCGAGGATCAGATGGCCGGTCGAGGAAACCGGCAGGAATTCGGTCACCCCCTCGACGATGCCGAGAATGATGGCGGCGATCAGATCGTTCACGATGGTCCCCCAAAGAACAGACCCCGCCGCCATAGGGCGACGGGGTCGTCAGGGAAACGGCAAAGACCGTCGCGTCAGGCGGCGAGCGTCTCGCTACGGCGACCGAAGCGGCCCGACTTGCGGAAGCGGACGAGATAGTCGGGCGCAATCGATGCGAGCGGCTCCGCCGGGATACCGAGCTCCGCAAGCCCCGGGGTGCCTGTGGTGACGACGTTGTCGCGCTGGAGCATCAGCCACTGGTCCTGCGTGATCGGCGCGAGCGGCAGCCGCGCGAGCAGCGCCCCCGCCGCGTCGGGCAGCTCGACGATCGACGGCGAACGGCCGAGCGTCGCGGCGATCCAGCGGATGATCTCGCCCATGCTCATCACGTCCGGGCCGCCGAGCTCGAACGTCTGCCCGGCGAAGCGCGCGTCGGTCGCCGCCGCCACCGCCTCGCCGACGTCGCCGGCGAACACCGGCTGGAACTTCACGCCCGCGCGCAGCACCGGCACCACCGGTGCCTTGGCGATCATCGCCGCGAAGCGGTTGATGAACTGGTCCTCGCGCCCGAACACGATCGAGGGGCGCACGATCGCGGCGCCCGGAAACGCGGCGCGCACTGCGTCCTCGCCGCGGCCCTTGCTGCTGCCGTAGCCCGACGGCGCGGCGGGATCGGCACCGATCGCCGACACCTGCACCAGCGTCTCGGCACCCAGCGCCGCCGCCGCTTCGGCGACGTTGCGCGCGCCGGTGACGTGCACGCGCTCGAAGTCGCCGGCGAGCACGCCCACCATGTTGATCACCGCATCGGCGCCGTTCACCGCGCGCCGCACCGTTTCCGGCAGCGTCACGTCGGCGGCGACGAACTGCGTCTGGCCGAGGCCGCCCAAGGGCTTCAGGAACCAGGCATGGCGCGGATCGCGCTCGGCGATACGCACCCGCGCGCCGCCGCGCAGCAGCGCCTGCACCACGTAGCGGCCGACGAAACCGCCGCCACCGAAGATCGTAACCAGCTTGTCCTTCATCGCTCGCGCCTTTTTTTCCGTCGCCGTCCTGACGATCCGCCCCTGCCCCGCGAAACGCGTGTTGACAACCCCGTCGACCGCCCCCTAAAGGCCGCCGCCTACCCCGTGCCCAGATGGCGGAATTGGTAGACGCACCAGCTTCAGGTGCTGGCGATCGCAAGGTCGTGGAGGTTCGAGTCCTCTTCTGGGCACCATTTCTTCCTCCTGCTATGTCAGGCGACGCCGGCAGGCGTGGCGCGGTAGGGCGACCCCGTCGCTTCGTGCAGGGCACCTGCCAGCGGTGGGTTCATCCCTTGCGGACATCGATACTTCGAACCTATTCAGCGCCTTGTGCGTCGGCTCATCGGTTCGGGTCCTGTCGTCGAGAGAGTGAGGGTGCGATGTCACTGCAAGCGATGCTGCGAAAGCTGAACACGCTC
>JBKBTU010000085.1:0-4659 GCA_046290715.1 Sphingomonas sp.
CGAGCTCGGGAACGTACATCGGCGGGATGAAATAGGGGCTGACCGGCGGATGCGCGCCCTCGCCGGGCAAGGTCCGATCGATGTCCCAGGCGCCGGGCTCGTGGTAGGTCAGCGTATTGTTGAGATCCTTGACGCTGTCGTCGGCGAAGACGCAGCCCTTCCACGCGAGGTGGTTCTGCGGCCAGTTGCCGCGCCAAGCGATATAGCTGTCGTTGAAGGCGAACTGCTGGCGCACGACGCTGGCCGACTGCCAGTTCGGGAGCAGCCGCCCGACGTTGACGGTGATGTCGTACATCACGAACCCCATCGCGAGGTCGGGCCGGCTGCTGCCGCCCTGGTAGAGCACGTCGAGGAAGCTCTTCGCCGCATCCTTCAATGCGGTGATCCGCGTCTTGACCACGCCATTGGCGTCGCGCGGCAGGTCGCTCTTCAGCGAGCCGGTGTTGTCGAGCACCATCATCACCTCCAGCGGGTGCGGCTGGATCTCGGCACGGGCGACCGCGGTGACGGTCTGCTGGAGGAAGCCGAACGCGCGCATGAACGACATCGGCACGACCGTGGTGGCGCGCACCGTCGTGTTGTTGCGGCCGTCGATCGTCGCGAAGGCCGGCACGACATCGGGGGTCGTCGTCCCCATATAGCCGGTCGGGAAGTTGCCGGAGAAATAGGCGCGTGCCTGCGCGTTGCGCCCGGCGGGGGTGTCGTCGTCCAGTTCGTATGCGCGGGCGCCGGCGAGCGCGGCCGCATCGACGCCCGCCTGCAGCTGCGACTTGACGACATAGACCCGCCCCGCGTCGATCGCGGACCCCAGCGCGGCGATGCCCGGGATCAGTCCGGCCACCATCATCGAGATCGCCGATCCGCGCCGGTCGCGCCAGAACCGACGTAGCCCCCCTGCCGGATGTACCGCCCCCTTCGTCATACGTCCATTCTTGCCCCTTTATTCTTCAACAGCTTACGGGAAGAATGGTAAATATTGTTGTAGCAATACCGGAACGGTTGGATGACGCCCGAATAGCTGGCGATCCGGTTCGACCGAACGGCGCCGTCGTGCTGCGCGACGCTGCCGATCCTCTCTCGTGCTCCCGCGAGGGCGGGACGCCACCGATCCTCCCTTGTGCTCCCGCGAAGGAGGGAGCCCAGGACTGGGTCCCCGCCTTCGCGGGAACACATGTCGCGCTGCCGGCAAGCCGAGGCAGGAGCGCCACAGATCCCCTCTCGTGCTCCCGCGAACGCGGAAGCCTAGGGCCACGAATACCGCAAGGCGTAGTTGTGCTTGAGCCACGGTTCCGGCCTGCGCCGGAACACGGCTGCCCTGTATGTGATGGACGATAATTTCGCGGAGGCGGCCCTCTCGTGCTCCCGCGAAGGCGGGAGCCCAGGACTGGGTCCCCGCCTTCGCGGGGACACATGTCGCGCTGCCGGCGATCCATGGCAGGAACGTCGCCGGCGGACAGCGACGTGGCCTTTCGGCGAGACGCCGCTATATCGCCGGGATGGAGTCCGGCTCCCCTTCCCTTCCCGATACGGCAAACCTGCAATGACCACGCATCACATCCATATCGTCGGCGGCGGCCTCGCCGGGTCGGAAGCCGCATGGCAACTCGCCGAGGCGGGCTTTCGCGTCCGCCTGTCCGAGATGCGCGGCAGCGGCGAGCGCACGCCGGCGCATCACACCGACGGGCTCGCCGAACTGGTGTGCTCGAACAGCTTCCGCTCCGACGATGCCGAGAGCAACGCGGTCGGCCTGCTGCACCAGGAGATGCGGCGGCTGGGATCGCTGATCATGGCGCAGGGCGACATCCACAAGGTGCCCGCAGGATCGGCGCTGGCGGTGGACCGCGACGGCTTTTCGGCCGGCGTCACCGCAGCGCTGGAGGCGCATCCCAACATCACGATCGTGCGCGAGCGGGTCGACGCCTTGCCGGAGGGGCCGGCGATCCTCGCCACCGGGCCGCTGACCGCGCCCGGGCTCGCCGAGGCGATCGGCGCCGCGACCGGCAGCGACGCGCTCGCCTTCTTCGACGCGATCGCGCCCATCGTCCATCGCGACAGCATCGACATGGAAACGGCGTGGTTCCAGTCGCGCTGGAACAAGGGCGAAGGATCGGACTACATCAACTGCCCGATGACGAAGGACGAGTATCTCGCCTTCCACACCGGGCTGGTCGAGGGCGAGAAGACCGCGTTCAAGGACTGGGAAAAGGACACGCCCTATTTCGAGGGCTGCATGCCGATCGAGGTGATGGCGGAGCGTGGGGTCGACACCTTGCGCTACGGCCCGATGAAGCCGGTCGGCCTCGACGATCCGCGCACCGGCCGCTGGCCCTATGCCGTCGTGCAGCTACGCCAGGACAACGCGCAGGGCACGCTGTGGAACATCGTCGGCTTCCAGACCAAGCTGAAGCATGCCGAGCAGGTGCGGCTGTTCCGCACCATTCCGGGTTTGCAGAACGCCGAGTTCGCGCGGCTGGGCGGGCTGCACCGCAACACCTTCATCCGCTCGCCCGAGCTGCTCGACCCGACGTTGCGGCTGAAGAGCCGCCCCAACATCCGCTTCGCGGGCCAGATCACCGGCTGCGAAGGCTATATCGAGAGCGCGGCGATCGGGCTGATGGCGGGACGGTTCGCCGCCGCCGAGCTGGCCGGCGAGGCGCTGCCGCCGCCGCCGGTCACCACCGCGCTGGGCGCGCTGCTCGGCCATATCACCGGGGGCGCGGAGGCCGAGACCTATCAGCCGATGAACGTCAACTTCGGGCTGATGCCGCCGATCCCCGGCCGCACCAAGAAAGCGGATCGCAAGCGCATGTACACCGATCGCGCGCGTGCCGCCTTCGCCGAATGGATCAGCTCTCGTCCGACGGCTGCGACGCCTGCGCCGGCGGACATTTCGTACGAGACGGTGCCTTCCGCTTGACCGCGGTGGTCGCGAACTCCGCCGGCGTCATCGCGCCAGAGCGATCCGCGTCGGCGGCCCCGAACTTGGTCAGCGCCTTGACCGCCCATTCGTCGAAGTCGAGCCGACCGTCGCCGTTGACGTCGAGCTTGGCGAAGGCCTTGCGGCGGGCGGCGAGATATTCGTCCCGGCTGACCGCGCCGTTGCGGTCCCTGTCGTAGCGCGCGAAGCGCTTCTGCTCGCGCGTCGCGGGGGTCGCTTCCGGCACCTGCGCGTCGCTGATCGCGGGGTCCGCGGGGGCGGCGACCGCTTGCGGCACGGCCGGCAGCAGCGCAGCGGTCCGTGACGGATGGCGCGTGACGAGAACAGCCGCACCGCCCGCGGCAAGCAACGCCGCACCCCCTGCCAGATATCGCCACATCGCCCGCTCCCTCCGCGAAGGTCAGGCTAGCAGCGCCGGCGACGCTGGCAAGTGTTCAGCGGCCAAAGAGGCGAAATCGCGTCACGCGCAAGGCTTTCGCGATGGGCAATCCACTGTCCCGATCGAGCTTCGCAAGCAACGCCAACAGTCCGATAGGGCGCGCTGCTGGCGGCCATCGCACTGAAAAGGCGCGGGCAAAGATCTCGTCTGCCGCCGCGGCCGCCGCGTCTGCCAGCGTCGGGTCGGACAGGTGCCGGGCGAGGTCGGCGAGCGCCCAGGTCCGGCCGGCATCGGCGAGCGCGGGCGAATCGCCATCGAGTACCCGTCCCGCCGCGGCGAACAATCCGGCACCACGGGCGTCGGCATGCCGCAGCAGCGCGGGCCGGTCGAGCGGATCGGCGACGAGCAGCTCTTCCCATCCGTCGATCATGGTCGCGAGCGCCGCACCGGTGACGCCGCGCGGGAGCAGGTGGGCCGCCACGCCTTGCAGGACCGGCTCGGCCGGCGCGTCATGCGCGTCGAGCCGGTCGAGCGCATCATGCCACCACGTCAGCCGCATCTGACCGACGAGCGGCTCGCGCGTGCCCCGCACGATCCGCGCCAGCGTATCGTCGAGCGCGAACAGGGCGGCGAGCGCCTTGCGGGTACCGGCGGGCGCCGCGGCGATGGCGAGGGTGCGATCGGCCGGCTCGGCGGCGGGCATGGCGGCGGGTTGCGCATCGGTCATGCACCGCGCGCTGCCCGGTGATGGCCGCCCGGGCAAGCCCCCGCAGCGCCGAGGCAAAGAGGGTTAATCGCTGCGACACCACGATCGCTAAGCCGGTTGATGCAATCGGGCGCCTACGGGAAGCTACGTAGGTTTGCGTCGAGGCATCGGGTGACGATCGGATTTGGGCAGCGAACGGATGGCAGAGGGCGTGCCGTGTCGTTCATGGCGCGGCTGGCGCGGGCCAGCGGCGGCAACACGCTGGCGATGCTGGCCGCGTTCCTGATCCCGATGTCCGCCCTCACCGGATCGGCGGTCGACATCGGCCGGCTGTATCTCGTCAAGGTGCGGTTGCAGCAGGCCTGCGACGCCGGCGCGCTGGCGGGCCGCAAGTTCATGGCGGACAGCAACAGCGCGACGCTGGACGCGACGGCGACGACGCAGGCGCGCACCTTCTTCGCCAACAATTTCCCGAGCGGGATCATGGGGACGCCGGCCTACACCGCGGCGACCGTCCCCTTCACGCCGACCAAGACCACCGACAAGCAGGTCGCCGGCACCGCGACGACGCAGGTACCGATGACGGTGATGAAGATGTTCGGCCAGCCGACCCGCTCGATCACCGTCACCTGCGAA
>JBKBTU010000085.1:4757-9864 GCA_046290715.1 Sphingomonas sp.
ATCGGAGACCGGCGGCTGCACGATGACGTCGGTCAGCTACACCCGCCCCGACGGCACGACCGGCTACAGCTACGTCGAGAAGCCGTCGTCGAAGATCGTCGCGTTGCGCAGCGCGGTGATGGACTTCTACGACACGGTCGCGGCGAACGCCGATCCGTCCAGCCACGTGCGCTACGGCGTCGTGACCTATACGTCGACGGTGAACGCGGGCGCCGCCGTGCCGGGCCAGTATCTGCTCAGCACCGACTGGAACTACCAGACGCGCCGCGCGATCGGTGACCAGAACTTCGGCAACGTCACGACCACGACCTACAACAACGTCACGTCCGCGACGTGCAACGGCTATACCGGCCGCACGCCGGCGCTGTTCACCGACAAATACGGCAATACGGCTTATACATACGCATCTGACGGCACCGCCAATTGGAAGTCGGTAGGGAGCTGGAACGCCAATTGGTACAACCCCTCGCTCGGCACCTGCACGATCCGCAACCAGCCGGTCGTCGCGCTATGGCGGTACGCCCAATGGCCGGCGGACGTTTCGGGCTATATCTCCAGCCTGTCCGGAGGCGCCGCGGTGCAGGATCCGAGCAAGTCGGTGACGTCGCTCAACCGCTGGCAGGGCTGCCTCGAGGAGCGGCAGACGACCGCGAGCACCAGCTTCGACGTCACCAACCTGCCGCCCGATCTGGACCCGGACCTGATCCCGAACAGCGATGCGACCAAATGGAAACCGATGTGGCCCGAACAGATCTACGATCGCTCGGGGACCAGCACCTACGATATCAGCGATCAATATGTTCAGCCGAACCCGCCGAACAACAGTTATTACAGCTACTTCGTCAACGTCGGCGGTGACGCGAGCAACCTTGCCAGCGGCTTCGTCAGCTGCGGCAAGCCGGTGCAGCGCCTGACGACGATGACCCGGTCGCAATTGTCGAACTACGTCAACGCGAGCGACTTCAAGGCGATCGGCGGCACGTATCACGATACGGGCATGATCTGGGGTACGCGGATGCTGTCGCCCAACGGCATCTTCGCCGCCGATACCGCCGCCTGGCCCGGCCGGCAGTCCCCCAACCGCGCCATCGTCTTCATGACCGACGGCGACATGGCGCCGAACTACATGATCTACGGGATGTACGGCATCGAGCGCTACGACCAGCGCGTTTCCGCCGGCGACTTCAGCTCGCTGACCGATCGCCACAATGCGCGCTTCCTCGCCGAATGCGCCGCCGCCAAGGCGCGCAACATCACCGTCTACGTCATCGGGTTCGGCCAGACGCTGACCCCGCAGCTGACGCAATGCGCTTCGCCCGGCCAGGCCTTCTACGCCAGCGACAGCGCATCGCTCAGCGCGGCGTTCAAGAAGATCGCGAACCAGGTCGCGATGCTGCGGGTGTCGAAGTGATCCGGCGTCTGCGGCGGCTGCGGCGCGACCGGCGCGGCGTGACCATCGTCGAATTCGCGATGGTCGCCCCCGTCCTGTCGCTGCTGATGATGGGCCTCGGCGACATGCTCTACCAGATGTACGTGAAGGAGATGCTCACCGGCTCGGTGCAGAAGGCGGCGCGCGATTCGGGCATCCAGGGCGGCGCCCAGCAGACCGCGGCGATCGATGCCAAGGTGCTGGGCATGATGAGCAACATCATGCGCGCGCCGACCGCGTCGTGCGCCAATCCGGCGGCGCCAGGGACCTATTGCTCGACGCGGCTGAGCTACGCGAGCTTCTCCGCGGTAGGCCCCGAACCCTTCGACGACAACAACGCCAACAACCAGCGCGATCCCGGCGAATGCTACACGGACGTCAACGGTAACGGCCGCTGGGACGCCGAACCGGGCGCGACCGGCCAGGGCGGTGCCAACGACGTCGCGCTCTACACGATGCGCATCACCTATCCCCGCATCTTCCCCGTCGCACGGATGCTGGGGGCGAGCGCGAACCAGACGGTCACCGCCCAGACGCTGCTCAAGAACCAACCCTATGCGACGCAGGCGGGCGCGACCGCGACGCGGCTGTGCAATTGACCCGCGCTCGTTCCCCTGTCGCGCGCATCCGGCGGCTGCGCGACGACCGCCGCGGCCTGGCGTTGATCGAATTCGCCTTCGCCGCCCCGCTGGTGCTGGCGCTCGGCCTGTACGGCGTCGAGATGGGCAACCAGGCGCTGACGCATATGCGGGTCAGCCAGATCGCGCTCAGCGTCGCGGACAATGCCTCGCGCATGGGCGACATCCAGACCAGCAACATCGAACAGTTCCGCGAGGGCGACATGAACGACGTCTTCCAGGCGGCGCGCCTGCAGGGCGCGGGTATCAAGATCGGCACCTATGGCCGGATCACCGTGTCGAGCCTGGAGAACGTTCAGCAGAGCTACGATACCGCGCCGGTCCAGCGCATCCACTGGCAGCGCTGCCTGGGTGCGATGACCGGGGCCGCCTATGCGTCGAGCTACGGCACCACCGGCACGAACGCCGGTGCGACCGCGACGGTGGCCGATGCGGGCACGGCCGCGCCGCAAGGGATGGGCGATTCGGGCCGCATGGTCACCGCGCCAGCCGGCTACGGCCTGATCTTCGTCGAGGTGAATTATCAGTACCAGCCGATCGTCAGCGGCTGGCTCGCCAAGCCGTTCCGGATGCATTACGTCGCCTCGATGATCGTACGCAACGCGCGCGATTTCCGGCAGATCTACAATCCCTTAACGTCGGCCACGCCCTCGACGTGCAATCGCTATGCAGCCTGAGCGATAGAACCGATCCAGCAACGGTCCAGAGCCGCTGACCATTTCGGACATTAACCGGCGTTAAACCCGATCCACGTTAATCCGCGGGTCGTGAATGGGACCCGCCTCTCCTCCGCCGCCAAGCGATGCGGCCTCCCGATCGCCCCTGTTGACGTCGTGGCCGACGCGCGCGGCGCAGCGATCGTCGAGTTCGCGATCGTCGTCATACCCTTCCTGGCGGTCGTCTTCGCCGCGCTGTCGACCAGCCTCGTCTATTTTGCCCAGCAGAACCTCGAAACGGTGGCCGCGACGGCGGCACGATCGGTGCTGACGGGGTCGGCGCAAAGCGCTGCGACGAGCCAGTCCGACTTCAAGGCGCACATCTGCTCGACCCTGCCCGCCTATATGAAGTGTTCGAACCTGCTGGTGTCGGTCGATCGATCGGTCGACTTCGCGAGCGCGGGCATGGCTCCGCCTGCGATCACCGTCGCGGGCAACGGCGCGCCGAGCGGCAGCATGCCCTACAATCTCGGGGCGCCGGGCGACATCGTGACGCTCCGCCTCTATTATGTCTGGCAACTGCCAGTCGTTTCGCTGGGCTACGATATCACCACGCTGCCGAACGGACGCCGGCTGCTGATCGCCACCGCGGTCGCCAAGACGGAGCAATATTCGTGAGCCGCGCGCTCGCCGCGATCGGCCCCGACCGCCGGGCCGTGGCGCTCACCGAATTCGCCTTCACCTTTCCGATCCTGCTGCTCCTGTTCCTCGGCGGCTATCAATTGTCGGATGCGATCGCCTGCAAGCGCAAGGTCGGCCTGACCAACCGCACGATCGCCGACCTCGGCAGCCGCAACAAGCAGGTCGTGGCCTCGGACGTCGATACCATCCTCGCCGCCGCGGCGCAGGTGATGGCGCCGTATCGCGATACGCAGGCGCAGGTACGGCTCAGCGAGGTCTACACCAGCCCCGCGGGCGTCACGACGATCGTCTGGAGCCGTGGGCGCAATGCGGCCGCGCGGGCGGCGGGATCGTCGGTGACCCTGCCCGGGTCGCTGCGCACCAACGGCACCTATCTGCTGATGAGCGAGATCACCTACGCCTACGACCCCCGCGTCCGCTTCGGACTCGTCGGTGCGCGAACGCTGACCGACCGCCTGTTCATGAGTCCCCGCAACTCCGATTCGGTGCCGTGCAATGATTGCTGATCCGGTCCGCCGCCATCGTCTGGTCGCCGCGCTGCGCCGCGTCTGGCGCGAACGGCGCGCGAACGTGATGATGTTGACCGCCTTCGCGCTGATCCCGCTCACCTTCGCGACCGGCATGGGCATCGACTACAGCCAGGCGATGCGGTTGCAGACCAAGGTGGCGAGCGTCGCCGATGCCGCCAGCCTTGCCGCGGTGACGCAGCCGATGATGCAGAAGCCGATCCTGACCGCCTGCGACGTCGCCCGGCGGACGTTCGTGTCGCAGGCGACGGGGCTTGCCGGACTGAAGCTCGACCCGCTCGTCGCCGCGCAGATGACGATCACGATCACCGACACCTACGCCAGCCTGCCCACGGCGACCTTGGCCTGCCCGACCGCCGGCCTGACGGGTGTGGACGTCGGCCCGATCCCACTATCGCGAACCGCGAAGATCGACTTTCGCGGCACCTCCGAGAACAGCTTCGCCGGCGTGCTCGGCATGAAGACGCTGACGATCAAGGGCAGCGCCACCGCCAAGACGGTGAATGCGCCTTACATCGACATCCACCTGGCGCTCGACACGTCGCAGTCGATGGGATTGGCGGCGACCGATCAGGCGGCCCGCGACCTGTGGTACTGGACGGGCAGGATCAACGGCCGCTCCTGCCAGTTCGGCTGCCACGAGCGCAGCCCCAACGAGCAATATCCCAACGAGGTGATCGCCAACTATTTCGGCATCCCGCTCCGCGTGAACGTGCTGCGCGATGCGACGACCGACATGATCAATACCGCGATCGCGAGCGAGGGGGCGAATACGACCTATCAATTCGCGCTGTATCGGATCGGCAAGAACGCCGGGCGCTACGCCACGGGCGTCGATCAATACGTGCCGCTGACCACCGACCTCACCACGGTGAAGAGCAAGGTGCAATCGCTGTCGCTGAGCGCGAACGACGGTGCGGTCGGCTTCGGCGACACCGATCTGCCGACGACGAACAATTTCGTGCTGCCCTTCGTCAAGGCGACGAGCGCGGCCTATGACGATGGCACGACGCAGACGCGGGCGCGCAAGTTCTTCTTCATCGTCACCGACGGCGTGACGGATACCGAAGGCACGTGCACCTATGGCCATTGCACCAGCCCGATGAACCCGGCGACCTGCGACACGTACAAGGCGAAGGGGATCACGGTCGGCAT
>JBKBTU010000086.1:0-241 GCA_046290715.1 Sphingomonas sp.
CATTTCATATCCCGGCTTGGCATAGCCAAACACAGGTTAGATGCTTTGGTTCCACGGTTTTTCAACGGTGCGTCCGTAATCGACGGTTCCGTGTCAGCGGCGCAACAGGAACACCGCATGCTGCGCGAGCAGATTGGCTGCCGCCGAGCTACGCTGCCGGTCGCCCGACAGGAACCACGCATCCTCCACGGTGACGCGGCGCTCCTTCAGGAAAGCGCGGAAATCGTCGATCGTGACATGG
>JBKBTU010000086.1:251-9808 GCA_046290715.1 Sphingomonas sp.
GCGTGTCGTACCATTGCTCGGGCAGCTGCCGCGTCACCGGCATCCGCCCGCCCCACAGCAGCGACAGCCGCACCCGCCATTGGGCGAAATTGGGAAAGCTGACCACGGCGCGCCGGCCGATGCGCAGCAGATGGTCGAGCACCACGTCGGGCGCGCGCGCGGTCTGCAGCGTCTGGCTGAGGATCGCATAGTCGAAGCTCTTGTCGGGATAGCCGGCGAGGTCGACGTCGGCATCGCCCTGGATCACCGACAGCCCGCGCGCGACCGCGGCGGCGACGTTGCCCGCGTCGATCTCCAGCCCGCGCGCGTCGCAGCCGCGCGTGTCGCGCAGCGCCGCCATCAAGGCGCCGTCGCCGCAGCCGACATCGAGCACCCGCGCGCCCTCGGCGACATGGTCGGCGATGACGGCGAGGTCGGGGCGCAGGTCGATCATCGTCCCCCCGTCAGGAAGCCGTCGACCACCCGGTTCATCTCGGGCGCCTCGAGCAGGAAGGCGTCGTGGCCATAGGGGCTCGACAGTTCGACGAAGCTGACCGGCGCGCCCGCGGCGTTGAGCGCGGAGACGATGCTGCGCGATTCGATCGTCGGATACAGCCAGTCGGTATCGAAGCTGACCAGGCAGAAGCGCGCGTCGCTCGCGCGGAAGGCGTTGGCGAGCAGCCCGCCATGCTCCTCGGCGAGGTCGAAATAGTCCATCGCTCGCGTGATGTAGAGGTAGCTGTTGGCGTCGAACCGGTCGACGAAGCTCAGCCCCTGGTGGCGCAGATAGCTTTCCACCTGGAAATCGGCGTCGAACCCGAAGCTCTTCGCCTCCCGCGCCTGCAACCGCCGGCCGAACTTTTCGGTCAGCCCGGCTTCGGACAGATAGGTGATGTGCGCCGCCATCCGCGCGACCGCGAGGCCGGCGGCGGGCGGTTCGCCGCCGTAATAGTCGCCGCCGGCCCAGGTCGGATCGGCCATGATCGCCTGCCGCCCGACCTCGTGAAAGGCGATGTTCTGCGCGGTGTGGCGCGCGGTGGATGCGATCACCACCGCCGCCGCGACGCGATCCGGGAAGGTCGCCGGCCAGGAGAGCGCCTGCATGCCGCCCATCGACCCGCCGACCACCGCCTTGAGGCGACCGACGCCGAGATGGTCGAGCAGCAGCGCCTGCGCGCGCACCATGTCGCGGATGGTGATGACGGGAAAGGCCATGCCCCACGGCCGTCCCGTCGCCGGATTGACGCTCGCCGGACCCGACGATCCCATGCAGCTGCCCAGCACGTTCGAACAGATCACGAAATCGCGCGCCGGGTCGATCGGCTTGCCCGGCCCGACCATCCGCGTCCACCAGCCGGGCTTGCCGGTGCGCGGGTGGGTGGAGGCGACATGCTGGTCGCCGGTCAGCGCGTGGCAGATCAGGATCGCATTGCCGCCATCCGCGGCCAGCGTGCCATAGGTTTCATAGGCGATCTCGACGGGCGACAGCAGCACGCCGCCGTCGAGGCGCAGCGGCCCCGGCAGCGTCACCTGGCGCCCAGTACCGAACCGCGGATCGCTCATCGCCGGACCGCTACGGCGCTCTGCTTGTCAACGCAAGCACGGGGCCGCTAAGGCCGCAGCCATGACCGCACCTGCTCCCAAGCCCTGGATCCTCGGCATCGCGCCCTACGTCCCCGGCCGCGCCACCAGCGAGGACGGCCGCAAGGTCGCCAAGCTGTCGTCGAATGAAAATCCGTTCGGCACGCCCGACGCCGCCCGCGCCGCCTATCGCGACGCCGCGACGCATCTCGAACGCTATCCGGACGCCGCCGCGGTCGACCTGCGCAGCGCGCTCGCCGGCCATTACGGCGTCGAGGCTGAGCGGCTGATCTACGGCACCGGGTCGGACGAGGTGCTCCACCTCGCCGCGGGCACCTTCGCCGGCCCGGGCGACGAGATCATCCACGTCCGCTACGGCTTCGCGGTCTACGAGATCGCGACCCGCCGCGTCGGCGCGACGCCGGTGGTGGTGCCGGACCGCGACTATGCGACCGACGTCGACGCGATCCTCGCCGCGGTGACCGAGCGGACCAAGGTCGTCTTCGTCGCCAACCCCAACAACCCGACCGGCACCTATTCGACCCGCGAGGAAATCGCGCGCCTCCACGCCGGCCTGCCCGCATCGGTGCTGTTGGTCCTCGACCAGGCCTATACCGAATATCTCGATCCGGCGGACGACGACGGCGGGCTCGAGCTTGCCCGCACCCAGCCCAACGTGCTGGTGACGCGCACCTTCTCGAAGATCTTCGGCCTCGCCTCCGAACGCGTCGGCTGGGGCTATGCCGCGCCGGAGATCATCGCCGCGATGCACCGCATCCGCGCGCCCTTCGCGTTCAGCATCGGCGCGCAGGCCGCCGCGATCGCCGCATTGGGCGATGCCGATTTCGTCGCGCACAGCCGCGACCACAACCGGCAGTGGCGCGCCTGGTTCAGCGAACAGGTCGACGCGCTGCCAGGCCTGCGTGCGGTGCCGAGCAAGGCCAATTTCGTGCTCGTCCTGTTCGAAGGCCTGCTGACCGCCGAGGATGCCTATAAGGCGCTGATGACGGCGGGCTATGCGACGCGCTGGCTGCCGGGGCAGGGCCTGCCGCACGGCCTGCGCATCACCATCGGCACCGAGGCGGAGATGCGCGACGTGGTGGACGTGCTGCGCGCCGAGGTGGAACGGGCCGGCTGATGCTGCCGTTCGCCCGGCTGACGATCATCGGCCTCGGCCTGATCGGCTCGTCGGTGGCGCGCGCGGTACGCCAGGCGATGCCGACGGTGCGGATCACCGGCTATGACGCCTCGGCCGAGGTGCGCGCCATCGCGACGCGCATCGACCTCGCCGACGACATCGCCGACAGCGCCGGCGCGGCGGTGATCGACGCCGATCTCGTCATGCTCTGCGTCCCCGTCGGCGCGATGGGCGCGGTCGCCGCCGAATTGGCCGACGACCTGCCCGCCGAGGCGATCGTCAGCGACGTCGGCGGTTCCAAGGAGAGCGTCCTCGCCGCGCTGCGCGCCGTGCTGCCGCACGCGACGATCGTCCCCGGCCACCCCGTCGCCGGTACCGAGCATAGCGGGCCGGAGGCGGGCTTCGCGACGCTGTTCCGCGGCCGCTGGTGCATCCTGACCCCCGAGGAGGGCACGCCCGACGCAGCCGTCCTCCGCCTGCGCGCCTTCTGGGAGGCCTTGGGCGCGCAGGTCGAGGTGATGACGCCCCGGCACCACGACCTCGTCCTCGCGGTGACCAGCCACGTGCCGCACCTCATCGCCTATTCGATCGTCGGCACCGCCAGCGACCTCGAGGAGGTGACGCAAAGCGAGGTCATCAAATTCTCCGCGGGTGGTTTCCGCGACTTCACCCGCATCGCCGCCTCCGACCCGACGATGTGGCGCGACGTCTTCCTCAACAACCGCGAGGCGGTGCTCGAAATCCTCCAGCGCCTGACCGAGGACGTGACCATGCTCCAGCGCGCGATCCGCTGGGGGGACGGCGACCAGCTCTTCGACCTTTTCACCCGCACCCGCGCGATCCGCCGCTCGATCATCGAACAGGGCCAGGACGACGCCAAGCCCGATTTCGGGCGGAGCCACTGAGGGGAGGGGGACACCCTCACCCTTCCGCGGCTACGCCGCTCCCTCCCTCTCCCACCGGGAGAGGGAAAAGATGCCGAAGGCGGCGCTGGGTGAGGGTGGGCGCGATTCGCTAACGAGGGCGCGTCCACAAGCCCGCATCGCGCGCCACGACCGGCAAGGCCTTCCGCCCCCGCGCCTCCGCTGCCGCGCGCGCGATGAAGCGCAGCTTGTCCGCCTTCGACGTCGTCACCCGCGCGTCCCACGCCCGCGGCCCCAGGCGTGCGACCGTGCGCCCGATCGCGCCATAGATCGCCGCCGCCGCCAGCACCGCCCACGCCGACCGGAACGACAGCGCCCGCGTTCCCTGCCGCGCACTCGCCTCGAACGCCGCGGCGCGATCCGTCAGCCGCCGCGCCAGCGTCGCGAGCGCGTCGCGGTGTTCGGGCGCCGCGACCGCCTCCGGGGGAATGCCCATCTCCGCCAGCCACGCGCCGGGCAGGTAGCAGCGCCCGCCGCGCGCATCCTCGTCGACGTCGCGCGCGATATTGGAAAGCTGGAACGCCATGCCGAGGTCGCAGGCGCGGTCGAGCACCGCGTCGTCGTCGGGCGCCACCCCCATAACCACCGCCATCATGCAGCCGACGACGCCCGCGACATGGTAGCAATACCGGTAAAGATCGTCCTCGGACCACGGCCGCCAGCCCTCGCCGTCCAGCCGGAAGCCCTGGATCAGGTCGTGCGCGAACCGTGCCGGCAGGCGGGTCTCGGCGGCAACGATGCGCAGCGCGTCGAACGCGGGTACGCCGATCGTCTCGCCCGCCAGCGCCGCGTCGGTCAGCGTCGCCATCGCGGCGATGCGGGCAGGGCCGTCCTCGACCGCGCGCAGATCGTGGCCGTGGTCCTGCCCGTCGGCGATGTCGTCGCAGGCGCGGCACCAGGCGTAGAGCAGCCACGCCCGCTCGCGCGTGGCGGCATCGAACAGCAGGCTCGCCGCCGCGAAGCTCTTCGACCCCCGCGCGATCGATTCGCGCGCGGTGGCGACGATCGCGTCGCGGCTCGGCGCGGGGTGGCTAGAGGTCAGACGTCTTCATCCTGACGATCGGCTGCGTCGGTACGTGCGCCGCCATCCTGGCGAGCAGCCCGTCGAGCGTGTCGTCGACGATCAGCAGGTCGCGGTGCTGCGGCCTGAGGAAACCGACCTCCGCCGACTTTTCCCAGAAGGCGATCAGGTGATCGTAATAGCCCGCGACGTTGAGCAGCCCGACCGGATCGGCGTGATAGCCGAGCTGCGCCCAGCTCAGCGCCTCCCACAATTCGTCCATCGTGCCGGTGCCGCCGGGGATGGTGACGAAGCCGTCGGCGAGGTCGGTGAACGCGGCCTTGCGCGCGTGCATGCCGCTGACGACGTGCAGTTCGGTGAGGCCGCGATGCGCGACCTCGGCATCGACCAGCGCCTGCGGGATGACGCCGATCACCTCGCCGCCCGCGGCCAGCGCGCTGTCGGCGATCGCCCCCATCAGCCCCAGCCGCCCGCCGCCATAGACGACGCCGATCCCGCGCTCCGCGAGCGTCCGCCCGATCGCGCGCGCGGATTCGATATAGACGGGATCGGCCGGCGTCGCAGAGCCGCAATAGATGGCGAGGCGTTTCATGGGCCAGCCGCTACGCCGATGCGGCGTCAGCGGCAAGCTCAGCGCGTCGCCGCCAAGCGCGCGCGCAGCGCCGCCAGCGTGGCGGGCGCGGCATCGGGACGCGGGCGTGCAGGCTTTCCGCGCCGCAGCCGCTCGCGGTCGTGCTCCGGCGGCTCGACCAGCCGGACGCGCACCGCCGCCCGGCCCGCCGCGCGTATGCCGAGCAGCTCCGCGGCCCCGCGCGACAGGTCGATGATGCGGCCGCGCACGAACGGTCCGCGATCGTTGATCCGCACCAGGATCGTCCGCCCGGTATCCAGCGCCGTCACCTCGACGTAGCTCGGCAGCGGCAGCGTCGTGTGCGCGCCGCCGATCGCCTTCGCGCGAAACCGTTCGCCGCGCGCGGTCGCATGCCCCGACTCGCCGCCGTACCAGCCGGCATAGCCGACCGCGTCATATCCCGGTGCGGGCGCGGGGACGTAGGTGACGCCGCGCACGCTGTACGGCCGCCCGATCGTCACCGGCACGTCGCTGACCGCCCGGCCGCCGCAGCCGGCGAGGAGCAGCAGCGCGATCGGCCCTATGGCCTTCGTCATCCCGGCGCGTCCGGACATGACGATGCGGGCCTCAACGTCCCCCCAGCATCAGCGCCGCGGTCGCCTTGGCGCTCCCCACCACCCCTGGGATGCCCGCGCCCGGATGCGTCCCCGCGCCGACGAAATAGAGGTTGGGGATATGATCGTCGCGGTTGTGGACGCGGAAGTATGCGCTCTGCGTCAGGATCGGCTCCAGGCTGAACGCGCTGCCCAGATGCGCGTTGAGATCGCTCGCGAAATCGCTCGGCGCATAGCTGAACTTGGTGACGATGCGCTCGTGGATGTCGGGGATCAGCCGCCGCCCGACCTCGTCGAGGATGCGTTTTTCCAGGATCGGCCCGACCTCGTCCCAGTCTACCGGGAACTTGCCCATGTGCGGCACCGGCGCCAGCGCGTAGAAGGTCGAATGCCCCTCCGGCGCAAGGCTCGGATCGGTCACCGTCGGATGGTGCAGGTAGAGCGAGAAGTCCTGCGCCAGCACCCCATGGTCGTAGATGTCCTCGAGCAGCCCCTTATAGCGCGGGCCGAACAGGATCATGTGGTGCGGAATGCCGGGCCAGGCGCCCTTGATGCCGAAATGCACCACGAACAGCGACGGCGAATAGCGCTTCTTCTCCAGGCCGCCGCGCGTCCGCTGCGCGCTGCGCGAGGTCGACAGCAGGTCGCGATAGGTGTGCATGATGTCGCTGTTCGCCGCCACCGCGTCGGTCGTCTGCGACCAGCCGCTCGCACAGGTGACGCCGGTCACCCGATCGCCCAGCGTCTCGATCGCGGTCACCGGATCGCCCAGCCGCAGCGTCCCGCCGATCCGCTGGAACTGCGCCACCATGCCGGCCACCAGCCGGTTGGTGCCGCCGCGCGCGAACCACACGCCGCCGTCGCGCTCCAGCTTGTGGATCAGCGCATAGATCGCGCTCGTCGTCATCGGATTGCCGCCGACCAGCAGCGTGTGGAAGCTCAGCGCCTCGCGCAGCTTCTCGTTGCTGACGAACTTCGACACGATCGAATAGACCGATCGCCACGCCTGGTATTTGGCGAGCGCAGGCGCCGCCTTCACCATCGAGGCGAAGTCGAGGAAGGCGACATGCCCCAGCTTCTCGTAGCCCTCGCGATACACGCCCTCGGCATAGTCGAGGAAGCGGTGGTATCCCGCGACGTCGGCGGGGTTGAGCTTGCCGATCTCGCGCTGCAGCGCGGCTTCGTCGTTCGAATAGTCGAAGTTGGTGCCATCCGCCCAGTTGAGCCGGTAGAAGGGCGACACCGGCTCCAGCGTCACGTCCTCGGCCATGTCGCGCCCGGTCAGCGCCCACAATTCCTTGAGGCAGGCGGGATCGGTGATGACGGTCGGCCCGGCATCGAAGGTGAAGCCGTCACGCTCCCAATAATAGGCCCGCCCGCCCGGCTTGTCGCGCGCCTCGACGATCGTCGTCTGCACGCCTGCCGATTGCAGCCGGATGGCGAGCGCCAGCCCGCCGAAGCCCGAACCGATGACGATCGCCGATTGCATGCTACCTGTTCCCCGTTCCGTCATCGTCCGCCTGCCGTCGTCCACCCGTTCACGCCCTCACCGCCAGTCCGTCGTCCGCAGCACCCGGATCGCGGCGCCGACCGGCACCGGCGGTTTGCCGGTCAGGATGCGTGCCTTGTCCAGGATAGTCGATCGCCCGGCATAGAATCGGGTGATGAGCATCGGGTCCAGGCGGTAGAAGCGCTCGATGATGCGCCAGCGTTCCGCCGGATCGCCGGCGCGGAACATCATTGCGCTCAGCATCCGGTAAAAGGCGCCGCGCTTCCACGCCGCCGCCGCATAGTCGCGCGTGAATTGCGCCAGACCGCGGCCGCCGAGGTCGGCGAGCCCGGCGATGCGCACCGCCAGCCGCACCGCATCGGGCAGCGAATAGCCCGTGGCCGGCTGGAACAGCCCGGCGCGCATCCCCGCCTTGGCGATCTGCCCGCCGGTCGAGCGCCAATAGGCATCGAAGTCGCCGCCCAGCGTGATCGGCAGCACCCCCGCCTCGCCGCGCGCGATGCCCTCGACCTGCCAGCCCCTCGCCGCTGCATAATCGGCGATGCGCGCGCCGATCGCGCCGCCGTCCAGATCGGGCGTGTCGCTGTAATAGGTGTCCTCGACGAACATCCGCCGCTCGGCGAAGGGCAGGCAGTAGACGAAGCGATAGCCGTCGAGCTGCGCGACCGTCGCATCCATCACCGTCGGCCCGTTCGCGCCATGCGGTTCGGCGAGCGCCAGTTCCTGCCCGACGAACTTCTGCCAACCGAGGTCGAGCGTCGCGAGGTCGCCCGGTCCGCGCGCGTCGATCACGCCCTTCGCCGCGATCCGGTCGCCGTCCGCCAGCACCACCGCGGTGGCCGAGGCGGCGAGCACCTTGCGCCCCGTCATCAGCGCGTCCGCCGGCAGCCTGGCGCGCAGCACCGCATCGAGCCGCTCGCTGGTCAACGAATAATAGGTCGCATCGACCTGCCGCCTCAAGTGCGGAAACGCGACGTCATAGCCGCGCCAGCCGTGGACGACGAGCGGCGCCACCAGCCAGCGATCCGCGCCGACCACGTCGCTGCCGAAGAACGACCAGACGTGATCGCCCCCGAACGCCGCGCCCGATTCGACGACGCGCACGTCGCAATCGGGCCGCTTCGCCTTGAGCGCGAGCGCGATCAGCCCCCCCGCCAGCCCGCCACCGACGATCGCCACGTCGCAAGGGATCGTCCTGCCCATGGCACGCGCCTAGCCGAAAGCGGAGGTGGCGAGAACCGGTTTTGGGGGGGCAGGATCGATCGCGCATGTCGGCGACACCCGGGCCGCGGTCGCCCGCTTGTCCCACTCGTTCGCCGAGCATCGAGCGCGGACCCCGGGCTGGCAGGCGAGTGACCGGTTTTGTCTCGACCGAGGGTACGGCCTCACCCTAGCGCGACCGGGTGCGCGCGCCGATCGATGCGAGGGCGCAGCTTTCGACCCGGCCCGTCTTCGTCGTAATCAGTCGACAGGTTTCGGGCCGGATGGCCAAGCCGAACCGGAGAAGCGTTGCGATGTCATCGCCACTGGTCGGCTTTTCCGCCAGCGATCTTAGGAAGTGCGCCTCCCGGATCATACCTTCCGCCCGCACACCCAACGTGTCGCCATGTGTCAGCGGAAATGTCCCGCCAACGCGTACAAAGCGCGCGTCGTCGGGGAAGGAATGGATCAGAAATCCGAGCGGCGTGTCTCCGGGCAGAACGTACACGGTTCCGGGCCGGTGAACTGCGGACATTCCGCGCGCGCCGAACCAGTCAGCCGTGAACGGTGCCCGCCCCCATCCTGCATGGTGCGTCGTCATCGACAGCAGGACCGCCGCGGCGATCATCACCATCGGGATTCCACGGTGACGAGCTGCTAGGACGCGGAGCGCAGTTAAAAGCAGCACGCCGCTCAGCAACTCGATCGCCACAAGGTAGCGCAAAATGGCGAAGGCAAACAACCACACGAGATAAGTGACCAACACGAACGTCGCGAGGAGCATCGCCGCGCCGCAGCGCCCATCGCTCCGATTACGGCGTACGATGCCACCGACCGCAACCGTTACGGCGGCTGCGAGAGCGATCGGATACCGGCGATCGATCAGCGGCACTTCGGTGCCCGGCGTCGTATCGCCCACAAGCCAATGCCAGGGATAGGTGACCATCCCAGACCAGTTCCGCGGCAGAAAGGTCGCGTCGATGATCGGAGAAGCAGGCGCGAACGGGGACCGGAACACAT
>JBKBTU010000087.1:0-9607 GCA_046290715.1 Sphingomonas sp.
CAGGTATGACCGAATAGGGACTGGCCTGCCGAGAGAAGGGGAGAGGGTGTGGAAGCGGATCGGCGGATCAGAGTGGTGATCGTCGGCGGCGGGACGGCTGGCTGGATGACCGCCGCGGCACTCACGACGCTCGTTCCGGGCGCGGCTCGGGTGCACCTGGTCGAGTCGACGGAGATCGGCATCGTCGGCGTTGGCGAAGCGACGCTGCCGCACCTGCGCGCCTTCATCACCCGGTTGGGTATCGACGAGGCGGCTTTCATGGCGGAAACGCACGCCACCTTCAAATTAGGTATCGAATTCCGCGACTTCGGCGCGATCGGTGACGCCTATATCCACCCGTTCGGCACCTACGGCCGGCCGCTCGCCGGCGTCGGATTCCACCATTACTGGCTGCGCCGCCGCTACGCGGGAGCGGCGCAGCCGATCGGCGCCTATGCGACCGGCGTCGCCGCCGCGCAGGCGCTGCGCTTCGCCCGGCCCGGTAGCGATCCGGACGATATCGCCAACGCCTATGGCTATGCCTACCAGTTCGATGCGACGCGCTTCGCCCCATTCCTGCGCGCACATGCCGAGGCGCACGGTGCGGTGCGATCCGAAGGCCGTGTCATCGACGTCGAGCAGAATGACAATGACGGTGATATAACAGCGATCCGGCTCGACGACGGTCGGCGGATCGAGGGCGACCTGTTCATCGACTGCTCCGGCTTCCGCGCCCTGCTGATCGGCGGCGCGATGGCGGAGGCGTGGGAGGACTGGTCGCACTGGCTCCCCTGCGACCGCGCCATCGCCGCCCCCTGCGCGTCGCCACCTGGGGGCATCGAGCCCTATACGCGGGCCACCGCGATGGCCGCCGGCTGGCGCTGGCGCATCCCCCTCACCCACCGTGTCGGCAACGGCTACGTCTATGCGAGCGCTTATGCATCCGACGATGCGGCCAGAGACGCGCTGATCGCCAATCTCGAGGGGCCGCCGCTCGCCGAGCCTCGCCTGCTCCGCTTTCGCGCCGGGCGTCGGCGGCGCAGTTGGGTCGGCAACGTACTGTCGGTCGGCCTCGCGTCGGGCTTCCTGGAACCGCTCGAATCGACGAGCATCTATCTTGCCCAGATGGCGATAACGCAGCTGATCGAGCATTTTCCGGACGGCCGCGTCACCGATGCCGACCGGGACGGGTTCAACGCGCTGGTCGACGCCGAATACGACCGGATCAGGGACTTTCTGATCCTCCACTATCACGCCACCCGCCGCGACGATTCCCCGTTCTGGAATCATGTGCGGACGATGACGATCCCCGACAGCCTCGCGCAGAAGATGACATTGTGGCGCGAGACGGCGCAGGTGTCGCGCTACAGCCACGGGCTGTTCCTCGAGCCGAGCTGGGTGGCGGTCTACCTCGGCCAGGGCATCGTTCCGCACGGCTGGGATCCGCGCGCCGAGCTGCCGGACGCCGCTGCGCTCGACCGCGCGCTCGCGGGACTGCACGGCGGCATCGCCGACGCGGTGGCGGCGATGCCCGATCACCGAGCGTATCTGGCCGCCGCGGCATGAACCCTCGGCAGGGGCTGGAGCGGATCGTCGTCGTCGGCGGCGGCATCGTCGCGCTGACGGCGAGCATCGCCTTCGCGCGCGCCTTGCCGCAGGCGACGGTGGACGTGGTCGCGCTACCGCTCGACCCAGCCGCGCTCGCCGATCGCCTGCCGGCGCTCGATCCCCGCGGTCTGGCGCTGCTGGCTCGCCTCGGCATCGCCGAGCCGGCGCTCGTCGCCGCCGGCGCTGCGACGCACCGGGTCGGCACCCGCTTTGCTTGGGGGGCCGAGCCCTTTTCGATCGGCGAGGGCGACGGCGTGCCGATGCTGGTCGGCACCGCGCTCCATCAACTTTGGCGCGTCCATGGGGAAAGCGGGTTCGATACGCTCGTCCCGGCGGCGGCGCTCGCGTCCGCGGACCGCTTCGTTCATCCGCCGGATGACCCCCGCGCCTTGCTCTCGCACATCGACTACACGCTGCGCCTCGACCCCGACCGGGCCGCGCCGCAATTGGCGGCGCTGGCGCGCGCCGCCGGTGTCCGGTTGGTCGAGGCGCGTAGCGTACACGTCAACCGCGATCCCCAGGGTATGACGGCGATCGTCGCGGACGGACGGTCTTTGACGGGGGACCTGTTCGTCGATGCGAGCGGGCCGGCGGCGCTGCTCGCCGCGCCGGACGCCGCATGGATCGACTGGCGCACGAGCCTGGCGGCCGATCGTCTGTTGCTCGGCAGCACGACAGGCCGCCCCTCGCCGACCGACCGGTATGAGGCGGTGGGAGACGGATGGACGGCACGCTGGCCACTCGCCGGGCGAACGCTGACGGGCTTCGCCTATGCCGGCGCGGTGACCAACGATGCCCGTGCGCGACGGCTCGCCGGGGGCGATCACGAGCGGGTCGCGGTGCATGCGCGTCGACAGAGCGCACCCTTCAGCGGCAACGTATTGGCGCTCGGCGACGCCGCCGCCGCGGTCGGGCCGCTCGGCTGGTTGGGACTGCCGCTCGCGCTGGCGCAACTCGACCTCGCGCTGGAGCTGATGCCCGCATGCGGTGACGGTCCTTGGCTGGCGGCGGAATACAACCGCCGCGCGGCACTCGCGGCGGAGCACATCCATGCCTATGCCGCAGCCTTCTATCTGGCGGGCAGCCCTCGCAAGGGGCCGTTCTGGCGCAGCCTGTACGGGCGGACGCCGCCCGAGGAACTGGCGAGCGCGCTCGCGCAGTTCGGCCGACGCGGGACGCTGCCGCCGCTCGAGGAGGCGATGCTGCCGCGTGCGGCCTGGTACCAGGCGTTGATCGGTCTCGGCATTCGTCCCGAGCGGCCCGACCCCGTCGCCCTGTCGGTCCCGCGCACGAGCGCGATCGCGGCGTTGGCGCAATTACGCACTGCCGTGGCGGGCCTTGCGGCACCGCTACCCTCCTATCCCGACTATCTGGCGAGACTGACACGATGAGCGGCGAACCGATCGGACGCGTGGTGATCGTCGGCGGCGGGACGGCGGGATGGATGGCGGCGGCGGCGGCGGCCCGCTTCCTCGACGATGGGCAGCGCACAATCACGCTCGTCGAATCGGACGCGATCGGCACGGTCGGTGTCGGCGAGGCGACGATCCCGCCGATCCGCGGTTTCAACGCGCGGCTGGGCATCGACGAGGCCGAGTTCCTGCGCGCGACGGGCGGCACGCCGAAACTCGGGATCGAATTCGTCGGATGGATGGATGGGACCGACCGCTACATCCATCCCTTCGGCACGCACGGTCGTGATATCGAAGGCCTCAACTTCCACCAGCTCTGGCTGAAGCTGCGCGGCCGCGACGGGATCGGCGACATCGAGGCCTATTCGATGGCGGCGGTCGCGGCGCGTGCGCGTCGCTTCGCCCCGCCCTCGCCCGATCCGCGCTCGCCGCTGTCGGGACTGGAATATGCCTATCATTTCGATGCGGGGCTCTATGCGGCCTTCCTGCGGCAGCGCGCCGAGGCGCAGGGCACGCGGCGGATCGAGGGGCGGATCGTCGGCGTCGAGCAGGATGCGCGCGGCCATGTCGCCGCAGTCCGGCTGGAGGGCGATCGGCGGGTCGCGGGCGACCTGTTCATCGATTGCTCCGGTTTCCGCAGTCTGCTGCTCGGCGAAACGATGGGCGTCGGCTTCGAGGACTGGTCGCACTGGCTGCCGTGCGATCGCGCCATCGCGCTGCCGACCGCGCGCACCGAACCGTTGCTGCCCTATACCCGAAGCACCGCCCACGGCGCGGGCTGGCAATGGCGCATCCCGCTCCAGCACCGGACCGGTAACGGCCATGTCTATGCCAGCGCCTTCATCGACGACGAGGAGGCGGAGCGCGTTCTGCTCGCCAACCTCGATGCCCCGCCCGCCGGCGAACCGCGCCGCCTCGCGTTCAAGGCCGGGCGACGCGCGCGGATGTGGGCGGGCAACGTCGTCGCGCTGGGGCTCGCGGGCGGCTTCCTCGAACCGCTCGAATCGACGAGCATCCACCTGATCCAGGCGGGTATCTCGAAACTGTTCGGCCTTTTCCCCGACATGCGCTTCACCGATGTCGAGCGCGACGAGTACAATCGGCTGATGGGCGATCAATATGCCTCGATCCGCGACTTCATCATCCTGCATTATGCCGCGACACGGCGCGACGACACGCCGTTCTGGCGGCACGTGCGTACGATGCCGCTCCCCGAGACGCTCGCCCGCAAGATCGCGCTGTTCCGGGAAAAGGGCCGGATCTTCCGCTACGACGACGAGTTGTTCGCGATCCCGAGCTGGGTCGCGGTGATGATCGGCCAGGGGATCATGCCGGACGGCTATGATCCGGTCGTCGATGCGCTCGACGCGGATCGGGTGGCGGACGCCCTGCGTCAGATGAAGGCAAGCTATGCCGCGATGGCACAGCAGATGCCCGGATTGAGCTAGGCCGCGCGCGCGAGCCGCGCAGGCAGCAGGCCGGCGATGCCCTCGATCTCCACCGGCCGGCTGAGCAGGAAGCCCTGGATGCTGTCGCACCCCTGACCGCGCAGGCACCCGAGCTGCTCGATATCCTCGACGCCCTCCGCGGTGATCTCCATGTGCAGCGCGCCGGCGAGATCGACGATCGCGCGAACGATCGCAGCGCTGCTCGCGTCGGCCGCGACGTTGGTGACGAACGACCGGTCGATCTTGAGCTTGTCGAAGGGGAAGCTGCGCAGATAGCTGAGCGACGAATAGCCCGTACCGAAATCGTCGAGGGCGATCCGCACGCCCATCTCGCGAAGCTGATGAAGCAGCTTCAGCACAGGGCCCTCGCCGTCGAGGAAGACCGATTCGGTGATCTCGATCTCCAGCCGCCGCGGCGGCAGGCCGCTGCGCGACAGCGCCTGCATCACCACCGCGGCGAAACCGGGCGCGCGGAACTGGAGCGGCGAGACGTTGATCGCGACGCGGACGTGATCGGGCCAGGCCATCGCCTGGCGACATGCCTGGTGCAGCACCCATTCGCCGATGCCGATGATCAGGCCGGTATCCTCGGCGACGGGGATGAACTCGACCGGCGACACCTCGCCGCGCACCGGGTGGTACCATCGCAGCAGCGACTCGAATCCGCCGATCCGATCGGCCTTGAGGTCGTAGATCGGCTGGAAGTTGAGCCGGAACTGGCCGGTCATCAACGCCTCGCGCAGATCGAGCTCGAGCTGCCGCCGCTTGCGCGCGGCGATGTCGAGCGCTTCCTCGAAGAAGCGGTAGACGCAGCGGCCATCGCGCTTGGCGCGATAGAGCGCGAGGTCGGCGTTCTTGAGCAATTGCTCCGAATCGTGGCCGTCGGTGGGGAAGAGGGCTATGCCGATGCTAAAGCCCGTCGCGATCTGGTGGCCGGCGGCGGCGATCGGATGCGAACCGGCGTCCAGAATCGCCTGGGCGAGGCCGCGCGGCCGGTCCGAGCCGACGCGGCCCGACAGGATGATGGCGAATTCGTCGCCGCCCAGCCGCGCGACGAGGCCGTCGGGTGCGAGCCGCGACAGCACCGCCCCGACTTCCCCCAGCAGCGCATCGCCGATCGGATGGCCGAGCGTGTCGTTGACCCCCTTGAAGCCGTCGAGATCGAGGCACAGCACCGCCACCTGCTCGTCGTTGCGCGCGGCGAGCGCCACCGCCTGGTCGAGCGCCTGACGGAAGGACGTGCGGTTGGGAAGACCGGTCAGCGTGTCGTGAAAGGCGAGGTGCGAGATGCGGTTCTCGCGATCGATGATCCCCTTCGACATCCGGTTGAAGCTTTGCGCCAGCCGGCCGATCTCGTCCTCGCCGGTCACCGCGACCTCGGTCCGCGCGCCCTCTTCGAGCGTCCGCGCGGCAGCATCGAGCGCATCGAGCGGCCGGGTCAGCGTCCGCGCCAGACGAAGGCTGCCGAGCACGACCAGCACGACCCCGATCAGGCCGGCGAGCGCCAGGCCGAGCTGCAGCGGCAGATAGGGCGCCAGCGCCGCCCCCAGCGGATAGCGGATCAGGAGCGCCGCATCCGCGCGACCGTCGGGTCCGGCGAGCGGCTTGGCGATCGCGAAGGCGCGGCCGCTCGGCAACGCCAGCGTCATCAACGGCCGCTGCTTCGCCGAGGCGTCGACCAGCGTGTCGACGGTACGGCTCGACGGAACCGAGCCGTCGGTGGCGCGCCAGCGGCCGGCGCCATCGCGATAGAGCATCGTCGCGGTCAGCGGGATCGCGGACAACCGCTCCAACCCGCGCATCTCGGCGGCATCGAGCGGCAGCGCGAGGACGACGGTGCCGATCTGCATCGGTGCCATGACCGGCGAGACGACGACGCGATAGATCCGCCCGCGCGACACCAGCACCGCGTCGCGGCGCCCGTCCTGCAACTGGTCGGGCAGTCTCGCGATCGCGGTCTCGAGCGCGCCGGTGGCGCCGATCACCCGGCCGTCCGCCTCGACCACCATCGCCTGTTCCACGTTGGCGCGGGCGCGCAGCGTGTCGAGCGCGGATTCGATCGTCGGCCGGTCGCCCGTCGCCACCGCGGTGCGGAAACCGAAATCGTGCGCCAGCACCTCGGCGATCCCGCCGATCGTCCGCGCGCGCATCGCCCAGAGCTTGTCGTAGACGCTGCCGCTGGCGACCAGCTCGGCCGACACGGACGTGCGCGCGTGCGTCCAGATCATCACCTGTGCGGTGATGCCGAGCACCGCGAGGGCCGCCGCGAACATGCCCGTGTAGAGCACCGCCAGCCGCCCGCGCAGCGTGCGGAAGCGCAGGCGGGGCCAGCGGGGCGGCGGGCGCATCAGCGGCGGATCGTCAGCGTCGTGGCATAGCCCGACGCCGGTACCGAAGCGGCCTGCGTCAGCGTATTGCCGGCGGCGCGGATCGAGGGCGACCAGACGCGCAGCGTCACCGGTCCTGCGGGCACGCCGGCGACGCTGACGCGTCCCTGCGCGTCGGTCCTGGCGAAGAATGGCGTCGCGCTGACGACGACGAAGCCGCTCATCGTGTCGTGGATGTTGCACCCCAAGGCGACCACGCCCGCCGTGTCGAAGGTGACGCTGCGCTGATCCTCGCGCCCATAGAGCTTGAGATCGAAGCGCTTGGCCTTGGAGAAGGAATAGACGTGGTGGCGCACCGTATCGCGGTTGGGGAAGGACACCTGCGCACCCACGGGGACGACGAGGACGTGGGGCTGAAAGGCGATCGCCTTCTGCTCCATCACATAGGGGCCGTGCGGGACCGGTTTCGGCGCAGCCGCGCTCTCGATCATCACCACGCCGTCGGTGAGCGGCGACCCATCGGCCATCCGGATGCCGATCGACACCGTCGCGGCACCGGCCATGGACGGCATTCCCACCAATGCCGGCAGGAGGATCGTGAACGGAACGGACCGGAAGCGCATACCTCCCCGCCTTACCCCGCCGTCGTTGAGACTTTCTGAAAGCGGTGCTTACGCAATCTTCACCATGATCGACGTACCGCCGCCGCATGGCCCGACGCGTCCGACCTTTCTGTGCCCTGTTGCTCGCGATCGTCTGCGCCGCCGCGCCCGCGCAGGCGAACCAACGCCGCGCCGGCGGCAAGCTGCTGCTCACCAACGGCGTTTCCTCGATCGAGGGCGCGGCCGGCGGCGGTCTCGCCAGTTGGGCGGTGATCGCCGGCAACGAGACGGAGGATGGCAACGGCGGCACGGTGCACGCGACCTACGTCGCGCTCCCCGACTTCGACCTCGCCAGCGCAGGCGGTGCGATCGGCCTGTCGAACCGGGTCGAACTCTCCTACGCCTATCAGCGTTTCGATACGCGCGCGGCGGGTGCGGCGCTCGGCCTCGGACGGGGCTTCACCTTCGGCCAGCATATCGTCGGGGCCAAGATCAGGATCGTCGGCGACGCGGTGTGGGACCAGGACACGCCGCTGCCGCAGATCGCCGCGGGCGTGCAGTATCGGATCGCCGAGCGCGGCGCCGTATTGCGCGCGGTCGGCGCCGCGGAAACGAAGAGCGCCGATCTCTATCTCGCCGCGACCAAATTGTGGCTGGCGCAGGGTATCGTCGCCGATGCCACCGTCCGCTTCACCAAGGCCAACCAGTTCGGCCTGCTCGGCTTCGGCGGCCCGCGCCAGCGTGCGCGCACCGCGCAGTTCGAGGGATCGCTCGGCAAGATGCTGACGCGCAAGCTGGTCGTCGGTGCCGAATATCGCACCAAGCCCGACAATCTCGGCTTCGCGGCGGAAGACGACAGCTACGACCTGTTCGCAGCCTGGGCGCTCCACCGCAGCGTGTCGGTCACCGCCGCCTATGTCGACCTCGGCGACATCGCCACCGTTCGGCGGCAGCGGGGCCTGTTCCTGTCGTTACAGGGCGGTTTCTGACCCGCGCCGCGCAGCCCGATCCATCGCTTCTCCCGATCCCTCGCTTGCAAGGACCTCCGCATGATCCTTTTCCTGCTGATCGCCCTGCAGGCGGCACCGGCGACGCCGCCGGGCGAAGAGCCGGTCGCGCCGTACGTCGAGGCAGACGCCAACGCCGGCGCGAAGCCATTCGCCGGCGACGCGATGTGGCGTGCGTTCCACGGCCAGGCCGGCGTCGACCGGATCGTCGAGGACATGGTCGCGCGCAACGTCGCCGACGCGCGGATCAGCGACATCTTCAAGGGGCAGGACCTCGTCCGCCTGCGCCGGACCTTGAAGGAACAGTTCTGCTATATCCTGGGTGGCGGTTGCCATTACAGCGGCCGCACGATGCGCGCGGCGCATCAGGACATGGGCGTGCAGCAGGCCGACATGGCCGCCCTCGTCGAGAACCTCCAGGCCGCGATGCGCCGCGAGGGCGTTCCATTCGCGGCACAGAACCGATTGCTCGCCAAGCTCGCACCGATGCACCGCGACGTCGTCAAGATCCGCGGCCCGCGACCGGCGCAATAACCCGGCGCGCGGCTTGCACGACGCGGGGGCGACCTGAGCGCCGCCCCCGATGACGATCAGGCGGTCTTGCCGCGCAGCGTGTTGAGGATCGCGAGGCCGACCACGCCCGCGAGCGCTGCCGCAGCGAAGGGGCGTTCGTTGGCGAACTTGCGCGCCTTGTCGGCGAGCGGCGCGGCATTGCGCGCGACGGTTTCCTTGGTGTCGCCGAACGTCTTTTGAACCTTGCCGCTGATCTGGTCGGCGAGGCCCGCGTTCTGCGTCTGCGCGTCCCCGGTGGCCTGACCGAGCGTTTCCTTGACCTTGCCGGTGACGTCGGTCGCGGTGCCTTCGATCTGATCCTGGTTCATGTGTCTGGCTCCTGTGATGCAATAGCCGCGACCAACGCGCGGACGGCGATCGGTTTCCGCGGGTGCGAAAGAGCGATTGTGCGATGACGTCACATTGGTCCACATTCACCGTTTGCCCTGAGCTTGTCGAAGGGCTTGGGTCCCACCTGTGCTTCGACAAGCTCAGCACGAACGGAGCCATGGGATGTCGCCACGCTCCAGACCGATCGACGTTCAGAATGACGGATCTCGGTCGTCCTCCCCCGGCGGGAAGATTGAGGGTCGATCGGCGCTAGGGTCGACTTCGATCACATGTGGTCACCCTCACCCTTCCGGCGCTTCGCGCCTCCCTCCCTCTCCCTTT
>JBKBTU010000088.1:0-9600 GCA_046290715.1 Sphingomonas sp.
CGGCAGGCCGCGGATGGCGATGCTGCCGCCCTCGCCCACGTCGCGCGAGACCTGCACGCCGGTGACGCGCTGCAGCGCCTCGGTCGCATTGTTGTCGGGCAGCTTGCCGATATCCTCGGCGACGATCGAATCGACGATCGAATCGGCGTTGCGCTTGATGTTCTGGGCGGATGCGAGGCTGGCCCGCACGCCGGTGACGACGATGTCCTGCTCCTCGGTGGAGGGCTGCGTGGCGCCGGCGGTCTGTTCGGTGGATGGCTGCGCATCGCCGGAGGACTGCACGTCGCCCGCGGCGTTGGTGTTGCCGGACGTACCGGACGGCACCGTCTGCGCGGCGGCGGGCATCGCCAGCAGGGCAAGAATGCCCGCGGTGCTGCTCAGGAACATGGCACGCTTCATCTCAGATCCTCCCCAACGTCTTGCCTTGCGGCAATGTGTCTCCGTGCTCCCGCAGCGATGCAGAGCGGCTTTTGCCGCCTTCCCGCTTGTGACCTCGCGGCCACACGCTTACGGTTCGCCAATAAACATACCATCAATATACAAACATGGAAGCGTTTTTATGTCTGACCAAAAGCGAACGTCGGCGGCCTTACCCGACAGGGCGCGCGACGAGGACAGCAAGGGTATCGCGGCGGCGCATGTGCGATCGGCACCGGTCGATCGCCGCGCGTTCCTGGCCGGCGGCGCAGCCCTCGGCGGCAGCGCATTGCTGGCCATGCCGGGCGCGCGCGCGGCGGCACGCGACCCGCTGGCCGATTATCGCACGCCCTATAAATATCCGAAGCTCGTGCTCGCGGGCTCGGGTATCGCCGGCAGCTTCGACGAGAAGGCCGTCGATTGCCCGTTCGTCTTCTCGGCGAACGGCAGGTTCTACCTGAGCTATGTCGGCTTCGACGGGCGCGGCTACCAGACCGGGCTGTGCGAGTCGGCGGACCTGGTGAACTGGACGCGGCGGGGCGTGATCCTGGCGCGGGACCCGGCGGACCCGGTCACCCGCTTCAACGTCGCGAGCGCCTCCATCCTGCGCGAAAACGAGCTGCAATCGCCCGGCCGGCTGATCAAGGTGGAGGGGCGCTACGTCGCCGCCTGGCATGCCTATCCGAGCGCCGGCTATGAGGAAGGGCCCGCGGTGATCGGCCTCGCCTGGAGCCGCGACCTCCTCCACTGGGAACGGGGTCCGGTGATCCTGCGGCCGGAGGACGGTGCCGAATGGGAGCGTGGCGGCCTCTACAAGCCCTATCTCGTCAGGATCGGCAGCACCTACCACCTCTATTACAACGCCAAGACGACAGGCCGGCCCTGGAAGGAGCAGACCGGCCTCGCCATCTCCCGCGATCTCAAGACCTGGACGCGACATCCCGCCAGCCCGCTGATCCGCAACGGAGCAGGGGCCGCGCCGGATGCGCGGTTCGCCAGCGATCCGGTGGTGGTGTCGCATCGCGGGCGCTGGGGCATGTTCTATTTCGGCCTGGCGCAGGACGGCTATGCCCGCGAGTTGCTAGCGCTCGGCGACACGCCCACCCGCTTCGCCAAGCAGGACGAGGTGCTGATCGCGCCCGGTGCGCCCGGCACGATCGATGACCGCTATGCGCACAAGCCGTCGGTGATCTGGCACGACGGCGCGCTCTACCATTTCTACTGCGCCGTCAGCGGCAAGTGGCCGAACGACGTGCGGGGACTGGCGGTGGCACGCTCCAAACCGTGGTAGCGCGCCGCCGGATGCGGGTCGCGGTTCAGCAGCCCTGCTTCAGGATTACCGGCAGGGCCGCCGCCGCCATGCGGGCATAGCCTGCATCATTCGGATGCAGATGGTCGCCGATCTGGTCGGTAAGGCGCATCACCGTCGGCCGGCCGGGTTCCTGCATCGCCGTGTCGAAGTCGATCAGCCCGTCGAAATCCCCTGTGTGGCTGCGCAGCCAGCGGTTGACGGTCGCGCGACGCTGTTCGCCCGCCGCGTCGGCATAGGCCGCGCCTTCGTACGGCAGCAAGGTGCCGAACATCACCTTCAGCCCGCGGGCATGGCCACGGTCGATCAGCTGGCGATAGGCGAGGATCAGGTCCTCGGCGGTAGGCTGGCGGTCCCTGGCCGGGTCCTTCACCTTGCCGATGTCGTTGATGCCCTCCAGCACCACCAGGTGCGTCGCGCCGGGAACCGCGAGCGCGTCGCGATCGAAGCGGGCGAGCGCTGCGGGACCGCGGCCGGTACTGAGCAGGCGGTTGCCGCTGATCCCCGCGTTGGCGATCCCCCAGCAGCGGCCGCGGGCATTGGCGGCCAGGAGGCGGCCGAGCTGGTCGGGCCAGCTCATCGCCTTACCGGGAGAAGCGCCGGCACCCTCGGTGATCGAATCGCCGAAGGTGACGAGCACGCGGGTGGCGGCACTGCCCGTCACCTCCAAGCCGCTGACGATGCCGGGCGCGCGCGCGCGGCGCGGCTGCGCCAGCGCCGTCTGTCCGGTCGCGTCGCCGGCAGCGACCTCGACCATCTGCGCATGGGCAGGTGGCGCCGCCTCGTCGGGGAAGTGGACCGACACCGCCAGCCGTTCGCCGGCCCGGACGGGATAGTCGAACGGATCGGTCAGCATGGCCGCGCCCGGCGGCACCAGCACCGCCGCCGCGCCACCGAACGCCAGCCGGCGCAGGCTGCCGGCGACCGGCGTACCCTGCGCATCGAGGCGCACGATCGACACGCCGCCGACGCGCAGCGGATCGGAGGACAATTCGTTGGTCAGCCGCAGGCGCAGGCCGCGGCCCGCGACGCCGGCGCGCAGCTCCTGGCGCACGGTCTCGTTGCGATACGGGCGGCCAAGGCCATCGCGGATCGCCGGCTCGAAGCCGATCGGCGGCGCCGCCCAGCCCGGCACCCAGGCGGAACGCGACAGGGGTGCGGCGGCGGTCAGCAACAGCGTGGTGGCGAGAAGCAGGGTGCGCATCATTTCATCCTGAACAGAGCGATGCCGTGTGGCGCAATCTGCCCGCCTTGCCAGTCGCCGGCAACCGGCGTGGCGCCAGCAGGCGGAGCGAGCGGGTGCGGGGCAGAGCCATGGTTGATCGCGATCAGCACCCGCTTCCCAGCCCCTGCCCGCTCGGCGATCTCGAGGTCCGGATGCGCGTCCGGCACGAGCGGATCGATGCGCGCATCGGCGAGCAGCCGCTTCGCGAGCATCGCCATCGCCATCGGATCGAGCCAGGCGCCGACATAGGTGATGCTGCCGCGGCCGACCTTTCGGGAGACGATCGCCGGCTTGCCGTCCAGCCAGCCGCCGGGATCGGTGAACGTCGCCAGCGTGCGCGTGTCGCGGGCGAGCGGCTCCAGCGCCTCCGCCCAGATCGATGCGGTGCCCGCGACCCCGCCCTGCACGCCGACCTTGCCATCGAGGGCATAGAATTGTGCCACGCGCGCGCCGAGCAGGTCGGCGAGCGGCCCGGGTTGCCGCTCCGGCCAGAGCGCGTTGGCGTCGTCCTTCATCCCGGATCGCGGCCCGAGCACGAGATGGCCGCCGCCGCGCACATAGGCGGCGAGCGCCTTCGCCTGACTTGCCGTCAGCACGTTGAGGTGGGGGGCGACGACCAGCGGATAGCCCGCGAGCGGCGCCTCGGGCGATACCACGTCGACCCCCTGCGCCGCGACGCGGAACGGCCGGTAGACATCGGTGAACGCACGGACCGGATCGTACTGTGCGTGGTGCCGCTGGAGATCGATCGCCCAGCGGCTGTCGTAGGAAAAGAGGAAGGCGAGCCGCGCCACCGGCTGCGTGTCGGCGAGCAGCGGGGCCGCGGCGGTCAGGTCTCGCGCGACCTGCGCGATCTCCGACTGGATCGGGTTGGGCGTGCCGTCCTGCCCCAGGATCGCGCCGTGATAGGTTTCCTGGCCGTTGCGCGCGGGTCGCCACTGCCAATAGAGCACGCCATCGGCGCCGTGCGCCACCGACTGCCAGGCGAGTTCGCGCACCTGCCCGGGATCGAGCGCGCGGTTGACCGGCACCCAATCGACGCGGCCCGGCTGCGTTTCCATCAGCCAGAAGTTGCGCCGCTTGTAGCCGCGGACCAGATCGTGGTTGGCGCCGTTCGCCACCCAGTCGGGTCGTCCGTCCGGGATGTAATTGTCCCAGCTGGCGATATCGAGATCGCGGTGCAGCGCGAAATGATCGAAGCCGGCGTTCCAGAACATCGTGTTGGTGGTGATCCACATGCGCGGATCGAGCAGCGGGCGGATCGCCTGTACCTGGTTGCCGACGTAATCGGTCCAGGTCGCGGTCGCGAAATGCTTGAAGTCGAGCAGCAGGCCCGGATTCTGCTGCCCGGTCTGGCGCAGCGGCACCTGGTCGAAACTGTCGTAGGTCTGGCTCCAGTAAGCGGTCGTCCAGCGGCGGTTGAGTTCGCCGATCGTGCCGTAGCGCCGCTCCAGGAACGCATGCCAGGCGGCGACCGCTTCCGGATCGAACGACGGCGGCCCGATCTCGTTGTCGATCTGCCACCCGACGATCGCGGGATGATGGCCGTAGCGGCGCGCCAGCTCGACCGCGATGCGGCGGGCGAACTGGCGATAGCGCGCACTGGCGAACGAGAACTGGCGGCGGCCACCGTGACGGTCGCGCACGCCGGTCTCGTCCACCCTGAGGGTGTCGGGATAGCGTAGCGTCAGCCAGGCGGGCGGCGCGGCGGTGGGCGTGCCGAGCACCACCATGAAGCCGCGCGCCTGCGCCGCGGCGATCGCGCGATCGAGCCAGGCGAAGTCGAACCGCCCTTCCGCCGGCTCCATCCGGCTCCAGGCGAACTCGCCCAGCCGCACCGTGTTGAACCCGGTCGCCTTCATCAGGTCGAGGTCGGTCGCCCAGCGCTCTTCCGGCCATTGCTCCGGATACCAGGCGACCCCGACCGCGATCGCCGGTCGCCCCGCGAAGGCGGTGGCGCGTTGCGGGAAGGCACGCGCGGGCAGCTGCGCGGGCGTCAGCGCGACGGCGGCCGCCGCCAGCGTCAGGGCAAGGCGCATCTTCATGCGCGCTTGAACCTCACCTTCAGCGCATAGGGCATGCCGCCGCTGGTGTCCGCCGGCAGCGTGACGGCGAGGCCGCGCGCGGTCTGCTGCCACTTGACCGCCCCGCCGCCGAGCAGGTCGATGCCCGCGATCGGCCGGTCGAGGTAGGGCGTACCTGCATACAGCGTCTTGACCAGTACCGCGCCGTCCGCGGGCCGTTCCAGCCCCAGGATGTAGAGCGTGTCGCCGCGGGTGGTGAAGCGCAGGTCGGCGGGCGTGAAGCTGCTCGCCTTGCCCTCGGTGAACTGCCCCGCCTGGCGGACGTGGCCGGACTTGGTCGGCCCCTCGCCGAAATATCGGAACGGACGCGTGCCGTAGATCGCCTCGCCGTTGACCTTGAGCCAGGCCCCCATGCCGCGCAGCACGCCGGCGATCTCGTCGGGGATCGTGCCGTCGCTCTTGGGGCCGACGTTGAGCAGCAGGTTGCCGTTCTTGGAGACGATGTCGATCAGGTCGGACACCAGCGACTTCGCCGTCCGGTACTGATCGTTCTTGGCATACCCCCAGGATTTGATGCTGACGGAGGTGTCGGACTGCCACGGCGTCAGCTTGAGCGCGTCGGTCTTGCCGCGCTCGAGGTCGAACATCGCGCTGCCTTCGGCGAATTGCGATCCCTTGTAGGCGATGATCCCCGGTGCGCCCCAGCCGGCGGAGCGGTTGTAATAATAGGCCGCGGTGTCGCGCATCAGCGGCTCGTAGAGGGGCGCCGACGTCCACCAGTCGAAATAGATCAGCTCGGGCCGGTATTTGTCGATCAGCTCGGACGTGCGCGCCATCCAGTCGTTGGTGAATTCGCGCGTCGGCGGATGCCAGTTCTGGAGCAGGTCGCTGTCCTGCCGCTCGTCCGCCTTGTCGGCGGGCAGGCCGATCGGCGTCGCCGGGCCGTAGAGGCCGGCATAGCGCGGATCGCCGACGTCGGAGGGATAGGTGCGCCCCTCGTAATACCACCAGCTATGCTCGGCGCGGTGCGAGGACAGGCCGAAATGCATGCCCGCGGCGCGTGCCGCCTTCGCGACCTCGCCCACGACGTCGCGCTTGGGGCCCATGTCGGCCGCGTCCCACCGGGTGAAGTCGGACTGGTACATCGCGAAGCCGTCGCAATGTTCGGCGACGGGGACGACGTATTTCGCGCCGGCCTCTCCGAACAGCCTGACCCAGGCGGCGGGGTCGAACCGCTCCGCCTTGAACATCGGGATGAAGTCCTTGTAGCCGAACTTCGCCTGCGGGCCGTAGGTGGCGACATGATGCTTGTACGCATCGCTGCCCGGCACGTACATGTTGCGGCTATACCATTCGTTGGCATAGGCCGGCACCGAATAGACGCCCCAGTGGATGAAGATGCCGAATTTGGCGTCGCGGAACCATTCGGGGACGCGGAACTGCTGGAGGGAGGACCAGTCCGGCCGGAACGGACCGGAGGCGACGCCCGCCTTCACCTTGGCGAGCTGCGTCTCGACCGCCTTGGCCCGATAGTCCATCGGCCAGGGCTGGCGCGCGTCCTGCGCGGCCGCCGGCGCGGCGAGCGCCGCCAGCGCTGCGGCGGCGAACAGGCATGTCTTCATCGTGCGTCCCTCCTTTGCAGGACGCCGACCCCCTGGGGAGCCAGCGTGATGCTCGTCTTGCGGCCACCGCCCAGCACGTCGACCATCGGCTCCGGCAGGGTGACCTCGCACGTCTCGCGGCCGTGGTTGATGAGGATGACGATGCGCCGCCCCTCCCCCTCGCGCGTCATCAGTTCGACATCGGCGGGAGCCGCGAACGCGCGTTCGACATGCGCATCGGCCAGCGCGCCGTCGATCAGCCTGGTCATCACCGCATCGTCGACCAGCGCGCCGACATAGGTGATCCGCCCCTTGCCGACCGTACGCGTGATGGCGGCGGGATGTCCGTCGAGCCAGCCGTTGGCCTTGCCGTAGCGCAGCAGCACCTGCGTGTCGGGCGCCCTGGCAGACAGGTCCTCCGCCCAGATCGTCGCGGTGCCGCCGTCCACCGCGACCGTCTCGTCGAGCGCATAGAATTGCTCCACCCGCCCGCCGAGCAGATCGGCAAGCGGCCCCGGCTGGCGCTGCGCCGCAAGCCGGTTGAACGCGTCCTTCATCCCCGACCGCGGGCCGAGGATCAGATGCCCACCGCCGCGGACATAGGCGGCGAGCCGCGCCGCCGTCTCGTCGGAGATCACGTTCAGGCTGGGCGCGACGACCATGCGATAGCCGTCGAGCGGCGCCGCCGCGGCTTCGACGATATCGACCGCACCCAGCGCGGTCTTGAGCGGCCGATAGTAATCGAGCAGCACCTCGATCTGGTCGTAATCCTTGTGGTGCTGCTGGAAGTCGATCGCCCAGCGGCTGGGATAGTCCTGCAGGATGGCGACCGCAGAGACCGGGCGCGTGCCGGCGATCGCCGGCGTCGCCTTCGCCACCTCGCGCCCGATCTGCGCCACCTCCGGATAGATCGGCAGCGGCGTGCCGTCCGGTCCGAGGATCGAGCCGTGCATCGTCTCCTGACCGTTCAGCGCATTGCGCCACTGCCAGTAGAGCACGCCATCGGCGCCGTGGCCGACCGCCTGCCAGGCCATCGCCCGCGTCTCGCCGGGGTAGAGCATGTTCGAGACCGGCGCCCAGTTCACGAAACCGGGCTGGATCTCCATAACCCAGAAGTTCCTGCGCTTCCAGCCGCGCACCAGATCGTGCGTCGCGCCGTTGCGATAGGGCTCGAGATGGCCGGTGCCGACGTAATTGTCCCACGATGCCATATCGAGATCGCGGTTGATCGCGTAGCGGTCGAAGCGGTCGGCCCAGCCCAATCCGCCGAGGTTGGTGGTGACGAACTGGCGGGGCTCCGCCACCGCGCGGATCGCATCGATCTGGTTCTTCTGGAACGCGACCCATTGGTCGGTGATGAAGCGCTTCTGTTCCAGCAGCAGGCCGGGATTGACCTTGCCGCTGTTGGGGGCGCCCGGCTTCAGTCCGACCGGCGAGACCTGCGTCCAGTCGTCATAGGTCTGCGACCAGTAAGCGGTGGTCCAGGCCGCATTGAGCGCGTCGAGCGTTCCGTAGCGCGTCTTCAGCCAGGCGACCCACGCCGCCTGCGCATCGGGATCGTAGCTCTCGTCGGTATATTCGTTGCCGATCTGCCAGCCGATGACGTTGGGCTCATGGCCCAGCGCCTGGGCCATGCGCGTGACGATATCGCGCGCGAACCGGCGGTAGCGCTGCGAGGAGACGGAGAACTGGCGTCGGCCGCCATGGATCGCGCGCACCCCGTCGCCGTCGACGCGCAGCACGTCGGGATAGCGTTGCGTCATCCACGCAGGCGGCGTGTCGGTGGGGGTGCCGATTACGACACGGATGCCGTACCGCGCCGCCAGCCGCGTCGCGCGGACCATCCAGTCCATGTCGTAGACACCTTCGCGCGGCTCCATTCGGCTCCACGCAAACTCGCCGATGCGCACGACATTGGCCCCTTGCGCCTTCATCAGCCGCAGGTCCTCGGCCCAGCGCTGTTCGGGCCATTGCTCGGGGTACCAGGCGGACCCGAGCCAGAGCCGCCCGGATTGTTCCTGCCGGGCGGCCGCAGCCGGATCGGCCCGCGCCGGCAGCGGCATGCAAGCGGCAAGGACGCAAGCGGCCAGCGCGATCCTCACAGCGACCATCCCCCGTCGATGTTGTGGATCTGGCCGGTGGTGAAGGTCGCGCCGGCCAGATAGACGACGAGATCGGCGATCTCCTCTGGCCGTCCCACGCGCCCGAGCGGCTGGCGGGCCACGAAGGCGGCACGCGCGGCGGCGTAATCGCCGTTCGCCGACAAGCGCTCGCGCAGAGACGGCGTTTCCACCGTCCCGGGGCAGATCGCGTTGCAACGGATACCCTGACCGACATGATCGGCGGCGATCGCCTTGGTCAGGCCGATGACGGCGGCCTTGGTGACGCCGTAGACGAAGCGGTTCGGCACGCCCTTCACGCTCGAGGCGACCGAGGACATGTTGATGATCGCGCCGTCGCCGCGCGCGATCATGCCGGGCAGGACGGCCCGGCACATCCGCGCCATCGCCCGCACGTTCAGCGCATAGGCGAAGTCGAGATCGGCATCGCTCGCCTCCAAGACGGTGCCGCCGTGAACGATGCCGGCGCAGTTGAACAGGATGTCGACCGGCCCGGCATCGCCCGTCACGCGATCGATCGCGTCGGGATCGAGCACGTCGAGCGGCGCGGTCTCGACCCGTTCGGTGGCGAGCCCTTCGAGCGCCGCCGGATTGAGATCGGTCGCGATGACGCGCGCGCCCGCTTCGGCCAGCGCAAGGACGGCGGCGCGACCGATGCCCTGCGCCGCCGCGGTGACGAATGCGGTCTTGCCGGTAAGATCGATCACGTGGTGGTTCCTTGGTCGGAGGGGATCGGGGTCGAGGCTGCACCGGCGGACCGATAGGCCGCCTCCACGAGCGCCATGGTATGCCAGGCGTCCTCGACCCCGGTCGCGAGGGTCGTGTCCTCGCCGGCGGCGAAGCGCTGGAGGTTGGCCATCGGTCCGATGAAGGCGTCCGGGAACCAGGAGCCCTGCAGCGGCAC
>JBKBTU010000089.1:0-9586 GCA_046290715.1 Sphingomonas sp.
CGCAGCCGTTGGGGCCGACGACGCCGGTCAGCCCCGGCTCGATCCGAAGGTCGGCGGGATCGACGAAGCTCTTGAAACCGGCGATGCGAAGCCGCTTGATCTGCACGCTGCCGGGGTGCCGCTTACGCTGCGTCGAGGCAAGGGGCTCGTGTGAATTCGATCCTGCCCGTGGCGGGGAGGATGGAAGGTCGATACGGTCTAGAGGCGATCGACATTCAGCTATCCAGTCGCTTCCACCGTCACCCCGGATAAAGTCCGGGGTGACGAGACAGGGTTCGCCGACGCGTCAACAGCGAGCCGCTCCTGCTTGAAAAGCCGAATGTCGATCGGCCCCAGATCAGGCGCCGGCCGCCTTCAGCAGCGGTTCGAGCTGGCCCCAGCTCACCGCCTCTGCCTTCTTGCCGTTGAGGATCAGCGTCGGCGTGCCGGCGACGGTGCCGTCGGCGCTCTTGTCCTGCGTCTGCTTGGTCCAGCGATCGATCTGCGTCATGTCGGCGAGGCAGGCGCGCGCCTTCGCCTCGGGGATGCCGCGCTGCTTGGCAAAGTCGATCAGGCCCATCTGCTCGGCCATCATCCGGATCGCGTCGACCGGCTTCGCCGTCTGCAACTGCTGCTGCATCGCCGCCGGCATCGCCTGCAGCTTCGTATTGAAGCCTTCCTGCGCCTGGTACATCTGTTCCAGGATCGGGAAGAAGGCGGCGGGATCGGTGCAATTGCCGAGCAAGGCGGGCGGCAGGTCGGGCGCGCCGTGGACCAGGAATTCGCGATATTCGAAGCTGACCTTGCCCGGCTTGACGTAGTTGTCCATCAGCGGCTGGAAGCCCTCGCGCGCGAGCGCGCCGCAGGTCGGGCAGAGGCGCGAGCCATATTCGACCAGCTTGATCGGCGCGTTCGGATTGCCGACCAAAGTCCCCTCCGCGGTGCGCGCGGCGGTCTGCGTCCAGTCCTGCCCGGCGGGGGCCGCGACCGCGGCGACCGGGCTGGCGGGCGCCGACGGCGTGCCGCTTTCCTTGGAGCAGCCGGCGAGCGCCAGCGGGAGGACGAGCAGCGACGCGAGATACTTCATGGGAATGCGCTCCTGATGGTTACTTTGCGCCCTTGGCGCGCAAGAGGGGTTCGAGCTGCTGCCAGGTCGCGGGCGGCTGCAATTCGCCGTTGAGATAGAAGGTCGGCGTGCTGCGCACCTCGATCGGCGCATCGCCGGTCATCGCGGTGATCCGGTCGACGCCCGCCTTGTCGGCGAAACAGGCGTTGATGCGCGCCGGCGTCAACCCGCGCGCGCGCATCGCGGCGGTGAGGCCAGCGGCATCGGCGTAGAGGCGCGCCTGCTGGATCGGGGGCTTGGCGTCGATATCGGGATGCGCCTGTTGATAGGTCGCGAGCTTGGGCAGCCATGTCGCCTGCGTCGCGAAGATCATCGCATGCGCGGCCGCAAAGCCGCGCGGACCGGCGCAGCGCGCCAGCACCGCCGCGCCGAGATCGGCGGGATCGCGGATCAGGTGGCGGTATTCGAGGGAGAGCTTGCCCGAGCGGATCATCTGCCCCTTGAGGACGGGCGCGCTCGCATTGGCGAAATCGGCGCAGTGCGAACAGGTGTAGCTGCCATATTCGACCAGCTTCACCGGTGCGGCCGGATTGCCGAAGACGTACGCCCCCTTGGGCGTCTGGCGCGTCACCGCGCTCCAGTCGGTGGCGGGCGCTGCGGCGACGAGCGCGACACCGAGCGAGGCGAGAAGCGGCAGGCGGGGCAGGTGGGTCATGGCGGCTCAACTGATCCTGGGAAGGCCGCGCGGCGTATGGATGCCGGCGGCGAGCGATTCGAGAACGGCCCGCAATTCGGGATCGGCGATCACCTTCAGCCCCTCGCCGATCTCGGGCGGCGCGGCTTTCAGCGACGGCGGCGCCGTCCGCGGCATCGGCTTGGCGACCTCGCCCTGGCGGATCGTCAGCCGCGCGACCGCGGCATAGCCGAAGAAGCGGTTGACCCGCTCGACGATCTCGGGCGCGATATGCTGCAGCATCGGCGCATGCGCGCTGCGCACCACCAAGGTCAGCACGCCGTCCGCCTTCTTCCCCGGTGGAAAGCGCAGCGATTCGGGCGCGGAGGCGGCGGCCCAGCGCTCGCCGACGATCTCCGCCCAGCGGGTGACGAGCGCACTCTGGACGAAGCCGAATCGCTTGAACGCCGCCCCGTGGATCGCGGGCAGCAGTTCGCTCACCGCGCGGGCGCGGTTCTGGCGGGGGGCTTCGGACGTGGGGGCGCCGGCGCGCTTGCTCATTGGCGGCTCCATGCCATAGCCGCGGCGTGGACGCTACACGCTCTTGCCCCGATCCGACCCCCGACCCGACGGCGATCGCGCCGCTGCTGCTCGCCTGGTACGACCGGCATCGCCGCGTGCTGCCGTGGCGCGCGCTGCCCGGCGAGACGGCCGATCCCTATCGCGTCTGGCTGTCGGAGGTGATGCTCCAGCAGACGACCGTGGCGGCGGTGCGCCCCCGATTCGCGGCATGGGTGGCACGCTGGCCCGACTTCGCCTCGCTCGCTGCGGCAGACGAGGCGGAGGTGATGGCCGCCTGGGCCGGCCTCGGCTATTACGCCCGCGCCCGCAACCTCGTCGCCGCGGCGAAGGTCGTGGTGGCGGAGCATGGCGGCGCCTTTCCGGCGGACGAGGCGGTGCTGCGCACGCTGCCGGGGCTCGGCGCCTATACCGCGGCGGCGGTGGCGGCGATCGCCTTCGGCCGGCGCGCGGTGGTCGTGGATGCCAATGTCGAGCGGGTGGTGGCGCGGTTGTTCGCGATTTCCGAGCCGCTGCCCGGCGCCCGCACCGCGATCCGCGCGGCGGCGGACCGGATCACGCCCGACGCGCGCGCCGGCGATTTCGCGCAAGCCATGATGGATCTCGGGTCGGGGATCTGTACGCCCAGAAAGCCGTCGTGCCTGCTCTGTCCGCTGTCGACGCAGTGCCGCGGCTATCGCGAGGGGGCGCCCGAACGGCTCCCGGTCAAGGCGGCGAAGAAGGCGCGGCCGCAGCGCTACGGCACGATCTTCTGGTTGCAGGACGGGAATCGCGTGCTGCTGGTGCGGCGGCCGGGCAAGGGCCTGCTCGGCGGCATGCGCGCGCTGCCGACGGGACCGTGGATGGACGCGCGGCCCGGTCTGGCGGAGGCGCCGGCGGCGGTCGACTGGCGCCTGCGGAACACCACAGTCTCTCATGGTTTCACGCACTTCGACATCGAACTCGCGCTTGCCGTGGGCGAGGGGCGGGCGCATCACACCGACGGCGAATGGTGGCCGATCGCCGATCTGGATCGCGCCGGTCTGCCGACGCTGTTCGCCAAGGCCGCGGCGGCCGTGACGGGGAGAGAGACATGAAGCGGATGGTGGGGATCGTCGGCTTGACGCTGGCCGGTCTGGCGGCGAGCGCGGCGATCGGCGGCCAGGCGCTGCGACAGGGCGCGCCGGCCACGCGGCCGAGCGGCGACGCGCCCGCCCGCATCGTGCTGCCGGAGACGCAGGCGCTGTTCGACGGCTATGTCCGCGACGGCAAGATGCCGGGGATCGTCGCCGCGTTCGGCGTCGGCGACCGCCCGACCTGGTTCGTCGCGGCAGGCCGGATCGCGACCGATGCGACCGCGCCGCAGGCGACGCCGGACACGCTGTGGCGCGTCTATTCGATGACCAAGCCGGTCACCGCGATGGCGGCGATGATGCTGATCGAAGAGGGCAAGATCGGTCTCGACGATCCCGTCGCCAAATACATCCCCGCCTTCGCGTCGATGAGGGTCGCGACCGACCCCGAGGCGAGCCTCGCCAGCGTTCCCGCGGTGCGGCCGATCACGATCCGCATGCTGCTGACGCACACCTCCGGCCTCACCTACAACATCATCGCCAAGGGTGCGCTGCTGAAGGAATATGAGCGGCTCGGTATCCTGCCCGCCGCGGTCAGCGCCAGCATCGAGCCCGGCATGCGCCGCACGCGCCCCGCGACGCTCGCCGCCTTCGCCGATCAGGTCGCCAAGGCCCCGCTGATCGCGCAGCCCGGCACCGCGTGGAACTATTCGGTCGGCCTCGACGTGATGGGGCGGGTGATCGAGGTGGCGTCGGGCATGCCGTTCGACCGGTTCGTCGACACGCGGATCTTCGCACCGCTCAAGATGACGTCGAGCTTCTGGACGGTGCCGGCAGCGCAGGCGTCGCGGCTGGCGACGAACTATGCCTTCACCGGCGCCGGCCTCGCCCCGCTCGATCCGGGTGCGACCTCGGTCTACCTCCAGCCGCCGAGCTTCCCCTATGGCGGTGCCGGGCTGGTGATGTCGGCGCGCGACTACGACCGGTTCCTCCACATGCTCGCCGACGAGGGGACGCTCGACGGCGTGCGGGTGATGAAGCCCGAGACGGTGCGGCTCGCCATGTCCAACCTGCTGCCCGCCGGCGTCACCTTCGGCGGGGTCGGCGGCGCGACCGGCGGCGCTTCCGCCAATGCCGTGCCGATGGGCTATGGCGCGGGCGGATCGGTCTATCTCGCCGACGGGCCGGGCGGCATGCCGTCCAAGGGCACCTATGGCTGGGGCGGGGCCGCCGGCACCGTCGCCTTCGTCGATCCGGTGAAGAAGGTGCGCGGCACGATCATGGTCAATTACTTCCCCGCCGACCGCTGGCCGGTACGGCAGGACACCGTTCGGGCGCTCGCCGCCGACCTGTCGCGGTTCAAGCGGTGAGCCTCGTTCCCGGTTTTACCGGCTCCACGCTCGATCGCGCCGACGCGCTGCGCCACGATTCCGCGGCGCTGGCGGCGAAGCTCGACTGGCGCGCGCGTCTGCTCGTGCTCGACGGATTGACGCCCGCGGTGACGGCGGACGGCCAGCTCGCCTGGACCAGTCTCGCCGACCTTCCGCAAGAGGCGGAGGTGATCCTGCTCGGCCTCGATGCCGAGGGGCGGGCGCATGTCGCGGCGCTGCTGCCGGCGAGCGGTGAGGGGACGACGCCGGCGATGCGGTCGCCTGCGTTGATGGCGATGCTCGCAGGCCTGCAACCGGGCGAGGCGGCGATCTATGCCGCGGCGCGCAGCCTGCTCGACTGGCATGCTCGCCATCGCTTCTGCGCGCGCTGCGGCGGCACCACGCATCTGTTCCGCGCCGGCTGGGGGCGGCAGTGCGACGTCTGCGCCACCGAGCATTTCCCGCGCGTCGACCCGGTCGTCATCATGATCGCCGAGCATGACGGCCGCGCGCTGCTCGGCCGCGGCAAGGGCTGGCCGGAGGGGCGCTATTCGGCGCTCGCCGGCTTCGTCGAGCCGGGCGAATCGGTCGAGGAGGCGGTCGCGCGCGAGATCGGCGAGGAGGCGGGCGTCCGCGTCGCCGATGTCCGCTACGTCGCCAGCCAGCCCTGGCCATTCCCGTCGTCGCTGATGATCGCCTGTACGGCGGTGGCGCAGGACGATGCGATCACGCTCGACACCAACGAGCTGGAGGATGCGATCTGGGTGCCGCGCGACGTCGTGCGCGCGGTGTTGGCCGGCGAGCCCGGCCCGTTCCTGCCGCCGCCCTCCTATGCCATCGCGCACACGCTGCTGAGGGTGTGGGCGGGCGCTTAAGTCCGCCCCCTCGCGGGAGAGGAGTCGAGGATCACCGCATCGCTGCGACCAGTTCGTCGAGCGATGCCGTCGCGAAGCTCGTCATGTCGTCGGCCAGGGCATAGGGGAGGAGCAGCGTTCGGCCGCGGACGAGGCCGCCGCAGGAATAGACGACATTGGGCACGTAGCCGTCCCAGGTTTCGCCGTCCGGCGCGATGAGCGGTTCGGGCAGGCGGCCGAGCACCTTGGTCGGATCCTCGCGGTCCAGGAGCGCCGCGCCGATGCAATAGCTGCGCACCATGCCGACGCCATGGGTCAGCACCAGCCAGCCTTCGTCGATCTCGATCGGCGAGCCGCAATTGCCGATCTGGACGAACTCCCAGGCATATTTCGGCCGCATGATCCGCACCGGGTCCTCCCAGGCGAGCGGCGTGTCGCTGGTCGCGTACCACAGGTTCTCGTTGTCGTGACGGAACAGCGCGGCATAGCGTCCGTCGATTTTGCGGGGGAACAGCGCCATGCCCTTGCCGCTCGCGACCGGTCCGGCGACCGGGTGCATGTGGAACAGGCGGAAGTCGTCGGTCTGCAACAGCTCCTGCCGGGCGCCGGCGCCGCTCACCGCGGTATAGCTGCCGATATAGGTTTCGCGCCCGTCGTCCTCGCGAAAGCGGACGAGGCGCAGGTCCTCGATGCCGCGGCTCTGGCTCTCGATCACGGGGAAGAGCACCGTTTCCGACGGCTCGCTGGCGGCGCGGCAGTTGAGCTGCACCAGCGCCTCCGCACCGATCTGGCGGACGAGCTCCGGGGCTGCCTCCTCGACCACCGGGGGAACGCCCTGCGGCCCGGGCGGGTCGATCACGAGATCGTCGTCGGCGGGTCCCCAGGTGCCGGTGCGAAAGGTGACGGACGAGAGATGCCCCTCGCCGATGCCGCGTAGCGACAGCACGAAGCGGATCGCGCCATCCACGCACCCGCTCTGGTCGGGATGGGGCACGATGCTGGGGTTGAACAGCGCCGCCGCCTCAAACGAATATTCGGCGCTGAAATAGCCGCCGATCAGCATCTTGCGCGCCTCCGACGTGCCGGTGTCGAGCGATAGCGGTCCCGCCACCTCGTCGAAGCGGCGCAGCAGCAGCGCCGGGACCTCGCGATGCCGCGCGCCGAGCCCTTCGAGGATGATGCCGACCATCGCGTCGACCTCGTCGTCGGACATCGCCTGGATGCGGTCGACGATGCGGTCACCGCGCGGCTCGCCCTTGATGCTGAACGGCTCGGGGTCGTCGGGCAGGAAGGGGCGGATCACCGTCCGCTTGGGATCGGGCAACAGCGTCGGTTCGAGGTGGCGGACGAAGGAAGCGGCCACGGAAGGGATCCTCCGGAAGGGGCGTGGAATGGAACGTGAGACGCGCGAAGCCGTCCCGCGGGTCCGGCAACCTGCGTTATAAAGCGTTGCCGATCTGCTCGACCCGCATCCGGCCGTGGTCGAGCAGCCGGCGGTGCACCGCGATCCGCCGCCGCCCCGAGCGGGTACCGACGGCATCGCGGATCGCCAGCCACGCCATCGCTTCGGCGACGCGGCTCGCCGGCTCTCGCGCGATCCGCGGCAGCTCCGTCTCGAACGGCGCGAAATAGGCGGGCTCGCCCTGCCAGGCGACCAGCCGCGCCCGCGCCGCGTCGAGGCTCCAGCGATCGAGGTGGATGCCGAGGTCGGCGAGCGCGCGAGCGACACGGAAGATCAGCCAATGGAGATGGCCGAGCGCGACGCGCGGGTCGGGGAAGGCACCGTCGGCGGCGGCCAGCGTCTCGGCGTAGATGCCCCAGCCTTCGACGAAGCTCGCCGCATAATCGATGCGGAGCGGGTGGGGGGCGGCGAGGCCCTCCAGCCCCAACTGGATCATGTGGCCGGGCAGCAGCTCGTGCGCGACGACGCTCGGCAGCGTCCACGACGGGCGCCGGCGCAGCTGCTTGAGGTCGACGACATAGGCGCCCTGCTGCGTCGGCGTCGGCACGACCCGATAGCCGCCGCGCCCCGCGGCGATGTCGGCGGGCGACAGGCTGCGGACGGTGACGTCGGTGCACCAGGCGGGGACCGGTCCGATCGTCGCAGGCGTACGCGCCCGCGCGGCGGTGAGGCTGCGCGTCATGTCGGCGACCGCGGCTTGCGGATCGGCGTAGAGGAAGCGATCGTCCTGCCAGAGCGCCACGTAGCGGTCGCCGATCGTGCCCTGCGTCATGCCGATCGCCGCGAACAGGCGCGCGGCGCGGGCGTGGAGCGCGTCCAGTTCGCGGCTCAACCGCCGTTGCGCGCGGCGCGGATCGACCCGCCCCAGCGGCCGCGCGAGCAGCAGCGCGTAATGCGCGGGCGTGATCGCGCCCGCATCGGGCCGTGGCCGATAGCCCGACTTGCGATCCCCCGCCCGCGGCAGCGCGGCCAGCTGCGCATCGATCGCGAGACCGGCACGCGCGGTGACGAGGTCCAGCGCCCGCGCCGGCGGCAAGGCGCCTGCGTCATAGGCGCGGAGGCCGGCCAGCGCCTCGGCGGGCGGAAGCGCGGCTGCGCGGTCGAGCGCCGCGGCGAGCGTGCCATCCGCCTGTGCACCGGCGAGCGACGGCCAAAGGCAGGAGGCGCCAAGCCCGGCGATGAACGCGCGGCGGTTGGCGGTCGTCATGGTCCGGTCACCCATTCGCCGCCATGCGCGGATCTTGTGCTCCCGCGAAGGCGGGAGCCCAGTCCTGGGTCCCCGCCTTCGCGGGGACACGGGTGGCGTGACGAGGGTGCCGGACTGTCGCGAGACCGGGACGCGCGATGGCGCGGTCGCTCGCTGCGGCTAGCGTCCGGTCAGTCATCGGCCGCCCTGTTCGATCATGTGCTCCCGCGAAGGCGGGAGCCCAGTGGTGCGTCCCCGCCTTGGCGGGGACACGGGTGGCATGACGAGGGTGCCGGGCCGTCACCGCGCCGGCGCCACAATGTTGTTGGCCTGCGTCACCTCCGCCGCGTCGCCTGCCAGTGCGACGCGGGCGGTGAGCGTCTGCGCATCGATGCCTGCCGGGATCGCGAGCCGCACCGTCACCGTGCGCGGGGTGAGATCGGTCGGCGCGGCGATCGGCGGGATCGCGCCGCTCGCGACGGTGCGGCCATCCGGCGTCACCAGCGTCGCCCTACCGGCGCCCGACGGCACCGATCCCAGGCCGTGGACGGTCAGCGTCACCCGTCGCCCGGCCACCACCACGTCGTCGCGGCCGATGCCGATATCGGGACGCTTTTCGACCGGCGTCGTCGCGCGCAGCAGCTTCGCCTCGATCACCGTCGTCGCGTGCGGCGCGAAGGTCACTTCGGTGCCGGCGCTCCGCTCCAGCGGCACGGTGGCGGCAGGTTTGCCGTCGACGGCGACGCTCCATTCGCCCGCGGTGACGTTCCACGTCGCCATGGTCGCGCGCTGCGGGCGGTCGCCGGTGTTGTAGGCGATGACCTTGAACGCCTCGCGCGTCGGGTTGGGCACCAGGATCGCGACCTGCTCGGCGGCGCCGTCTTCGGCGAAGCGCCAGCTGACGGTGTTGCCCGGCCAGCTTTGATTGCGGCGCAGCGCGATGCCGCCCAATCGTTCGCGCTGGAGGATCTCGTTGGGCTGCTCGACCCGGTCGGACCACCAATGGCCTTCGGTGTACATGTATTGATGCTGGGTCTTGTCGACCCACGCGTCGGCGTGCAGCGCGGCGAGCGGCGCGGGGTCGCCGCTCGCCGCCCAGGCGGCGTAGCGCGCGAAGGGATCGTTGCCCGCCGCCTTGGCGATGCGCGCGCGCAGGGCCGCCCCGCCCGGCATCAGGTCGAAGGCGTTTTCGTTGAGTTCGGCGATGCCGCTGGCCGACTTGCCGAGCCGCGCCGCGATCGGCCGCAGATATTTGTCGTCGCCGGTGAAGCGCCATGACGCCCAGGCCGCTTGCAACGGCGTCGATACCCCGCCGCCGTCGCCGACGCGCGTCGCATCGGTGTCCCAGTTGATCTCGTTGGGATA